>CAMUBM010000141.1 GCA_947087145.1 uncultured Mycoplasmatota bacterium | reverse complement strand
GAATGTTTACTGCTTTTTTCTTTACATATTTTAAAAAACCTAATTTGACAATGCATAAACCCGTTGCTATACTTATATATATAATAAGAGGTTGGTCATATGAGATGGAAATACAAAGCAAGTTTAACAATCGTTGGTCTTGGTCTTATCTTTTCTTTGTTACTTCTTGTCTCCTACTATAAATACTTACAGGAACAGGAAAATACAGCAATAGTCATAGTGGATAATGGCTTGTCCATAAACTATATGCAAGGCAACCAAGTGAGATTAACAAGCAATCAATCAAAAACCTATACCTTTTCCATCACCAATAATTCAGAAAATTCCATGCGTTATTTCATTTATTTAGACAACTTAAATGCCAATAAAGAGACAATCAGATATGATTTAAAAGAAAGCAAAGGAAAACTAAAAATTAATCAAAACAATTTGCAAAATGATGCGTATCTTGCCAATCTTATTGAAATTGGAACCAAGGAAACGCACTCCTACACACTAACTTTGCATGAGATAGAAAAAGGGTATATGAGTGGAACAATAAAAATTGGAATAGAAGGAACCACTGAAGAGTATTTTGCTTCCACAATTATGAGCAATAACGAAATAAAAAAAGAACCCAAAACAAAAGTAGGGGAAGAAATTGCAACAGAAAATGAAGGGTTAATTGAGACCAACGATGACCATGGTCTTGCTTATTATTTCAGGGGAAATGTCAACAACAACTACGTTACATTTGCAGGACTTACATGGCGGATTGTAAAAATCAATGGAGATGGAAGTATCAAATTGGTTTTAAATAATTACACAGACATCACGGCTAATTACTACGAAGAAAATAGTGAACTAGCAATAGAAGATAAATTGGTATTTACAAAAACCAATATCAATACAAAACTAACAGAATGGTATAAAGCTAGACTGAGTGAATACGATACATATCTTGTAAGTGGTAAGTTCTGTATAGATAATCGAGAAAGTACGACAGAAAATGATATCAAATATTATCAAGCAGGTCCAAGATTAAAAATAGACTACACAGCAACCTACAATTGTGAAGCCACAAGTACAAATGAAAGAATTGGCTTACTAAGCGCTGATGAAGTTCTCTTAGCGGGTGGAAGTGTAAATAGTGACAATACAAGTTATTACCTATACACTCCAGAAAAAGAGGTTGCCTTTTGGACACTTACTCCTTATAGTAGTGATGCTAGCAATGTTTCTTATTTTGAAGTAGGAACGAACGGAAAACTACAAACTGAAGCCATAGGAAGTTATTACAGAGGTTTAAAACCAGTGATCAATTTGCTTAAAAAAACATACGTAACAGGAAAAGGAACGGAAGACGACCCCTATATGATAAAAGAATGATTTACAAATCAAATGTAAATCATTTTGTTTTGTTTACACTAAAGAAAGACTTGTGGTAAAATAAACCTAAGGAAGTGGTTCTATGAAACAACTTTTAAAAGACATGTTGCATTTTATAACAGGGCTCAATCAAATGGACTTGTTACTCTATTTTGCAGTCTTAATTTTAATTATCCTAGTCGTGTCATTAATTTACATTATTAAAACTAGTGATGAGGAAGAAGAATATACAAATCCAGAAGAAGGAACAACTTTATACAACGAAGAAGATGTTGATTTAAAAGAAATTATTACAAATATTGAGGAATCGACCCCCCCTGTAGTAGAATACACAGACTACGAAAAAGAACAAGAAGAAAAAGCAATTATCAGTTATGACGAGTTGCTTGAAAGGAGTAAAATGGGAATGATCAAATACGATACAGAAGAAGCAAATAATAAAGAAGTATCTATCAAAAAAATAAACTTAGACAAACTTGCCAAGGCAGAAAATAAAGAAGAAAAATCAAAATGCAGTTTATTTCATTACGAAAAAGAAGAGGCTTTTTTAAAAGCTTTGCAATCATTAAACGAATTATTAAATTAGAAAAGAGATGCCCATGAAAAATAGAATAGTTTTAGTTGGCTGTGGCAATGTCGGAATGGCGTATGCTTATTCTTTAATGAACCAAAAAACATATGTCCAAGAATTAGTACTTATCGATGTGAACCAAGAAAAAGCAGAAGGGGAAGCGATGGACTTAAACCATTGCATTTCTTTTGCAGGAAGTAAAATCAAAGTAAGTGCCGGAGATTATTCTGCATGTAGAGAGGCGAATATCGTAGTCATTGCTGCTGGAAGTAATCAAAATCCAGGAGAAACACGTATGGATTTAATTTACAAAAATAGTAAAATATTTGCATCGATTATAGAAAATGTCATACAAAACGGATTTGCTGGTATTTTTCTTGTTGCTACCAACCCATTAGATGTCATGACCTATTTAACTTTAAAATATTCGCGGGTTTCTAAAAACAAAGTGATAGGAACTGGAACCACTTTAGATACTGCAAGACTTCGTTACCTTTTAAGTGAACGTGTACATATAGATACCAATAACATTGAAGCCTACGTAATTGGGGAACATGGCGACTCTGAGTTTATTCCGTGGTCCAATGC
>CAMUBM010000140.1 GCA_947087145.1 uncultured Mycoplasmatota bacterium | reverse complement strand
CCCAGTAACCGGAATAATTCCTACCACCACCATTAAGTTAAGTAAAGCTTGTATAATAATTCCGAACGACAAACCAAAAGATAAATACTTAGCAAATAAATCGCTTTGCCGAAAAGAAGTTCTTAAAACCCGATAAAAGATAAAAAAGAAAACACTTGCTACAATTAAAACTCCTAAAAAGCCAAATTCCTCGCTAATAATTGAAAAAATAAAATCAGTTTGTGGTTCTGGTAGATAAAAATGTTTCTGACGAGATCCCATAAAACCTTGGCCAAGTAGTCCTCCTGGTCCAATCGCATACAAACTTTGAATAATTTGAAACCCACTTCCTAAAGGGTCTGTCCATGGATTTAAAAAGGAAACTATTCGTGCCATTCGGTAAGGAGCAACAAGAATTAAACCTACGATACCGATTAAACCAACCAACCCAATTTTCACAAAAAAGGAAATCTTAACTCCTGAGATAAAAATCATAACCACCAAAGTAAGAACAATCACCATGGCAGTCCCAAAATCAGGCTCCAACATAATAAGACCAAAAAAGACTAGAATTACGCTTAAAATAGGCAAGACTCCCGATTTAATATCTCGCATGTTCTTCTGATTATTAGATAGATACTTGGCAACATAGATAATAAGACCGATTTTAGCAAATTCAGAAGGTTGAATACCAAAACCTCCTAACCCAAACCAACTTCGACTTCCATTACGTATCGTTCCAATCCCAGGAATTAAGACGAGTACAAGCAATAAAACACAAGCAAATAAAATCAAATTTGCTTTTTTATAATAAATAGAATAATCCACTTTAGATAAAAACCGCATTACAAAAATACCAACCAAAAAAAACATACCTTGAGCTTTAATAAACTTAAACGGGTCATGAAACTTATACTCCGCCCAAATACTACTAGCAGAATATATCATAACTATTCCGAAAAAAGCAATAACTAAAACTGCAATAAACAATTTGTAATCCATTTTATTCTTCATAAAATAACCTCATTACATTTTATTAAAAAGACATAAAAAAAAGTAGTCCTCTACTTTAATTTCTTTAAGTTCCGTAACAAATCTCCATACTTTTCTTCCCTTTGTTCTTCTGTTAACATATCATAATGATAAAAAGCCAAAGTTTTTAAAGGAGATTTTATTACATTGAAAAATGGCCAACTTTTATCATCTTTTATTTGTAGTAAATGTGACAAAACATCTTCTCCTTTCGTTATATCCAAATTACATGGTTGAATTAAACGATTATAATCTTCAATTGGCATAACAAATCCATTAGCAATATCAATTACATAAACACCATTATACGATATGTTATAACTATGTAACCAATAATTATTGGGAAATGCTTGCGGACATATACAAGTAACTGCATAATCTTCTGAATGTAATTTAGAAAATTCATAAGATACAAAATGACATTGATAATCAAAATTTGCATAACTTCCACTATCGTATCCATTTTCCAATTTTTTTGCTCCTGTTGTTCCTTTTTTCTTTCCAATTTGTTTTATAACATTTAACTCATTTTCATACATACATGAAGTAGGCACAAAAGAAAAATCTCCCTTTGTTGATTTTATCGTATACATTCTACTCTTTTCTTCATAAGAAATACTTTTAATCCAAGGACAACTTAGCCAAAAGGAAAAATCTTTTATTTTTCCAGAAGAAATAGTACTTATACATTCTAAAATTTCTGCTTCCTCTAAATAACGATATTTTTCTAAAACTTCATAAAACTTACGCAAGCAAGATTTAGGCATAGAAGGATTAGATAAAAGACCTATATGTAAAGCAATCCATGGTTCTTCTGAATTAGAAAGTAATACTTCTTTTAATTTTAACAATAAATTTCTATCTTTTTTCATAATATACAATAAAAATTCCATTTGCATATTATTTGCTACTAATCTTCCATATTCTCCTGATTTAGCAAGTAATCCACATAATTTTTCACTTTCAAACATAAAATACCTCCAACATATATTTAATTTTTATTTAATCGACGTAACAAATCTCCATACTTTTCTTCCCTTTGTTCTTCTGTTAACATATCATAATGATAAAAAGCAAACATTTTTAAAGGAATACTTTTTGTATAAGAATACAAAGGCCACAATGAAGAACGCACTTCATCAAATTCATTTGGAATCTCATCTCCCTTTATTTGATTTAAAACAACAGGTTGCATAAGCCTATAAAAATCTTCATAAGGCATGACAATACCATTCGATAAGTCAACAACAGAAGAAAAGTCTTCGGTAACATTATAACTATGCAATTCATAAAAGCCATTAAAACCACGAGGGCAAATAGCAGTTACTACATAACTTTTGGGGCAAAAAATAGAAAAGGCATAAGAAACTGCATGACATTTATAATCAAAATGAGAAAAAGATGTAAAATTGTAACCATTAGGTATAGTTTTTGTAATATCCAAATTGTATTTTTCTTTTCCTTTCCTTTTTATTTCTTCGATTTCTTCCTTATAAGATACATAAGAAGGAACAAACGAAAAATCTCCCTTTGTTGTATTT
>CAMUBM010000139.1 GCA_947087145.1 uncultured Mycoplasmatota bacterium | reverse complement strand
GAAAGTGATTTTTATAATGATATCATTTTCCATCGTGTCGTGAAAGACTTTGTCATTCAAGCCGGAGATGGAACAAGTTTAGGCAGAACTGCTAGTACTATTAAGGGAGAGTTTAGTAGTAATGGGGTTGAAAATAACTTGAGTCATGAACGAGGAGTAGTATCGATGGCAAGAACAAGTGTAAAGGATAGTGCCAGTAGCCAGTTCTTTATTATGCTAGAAGATAATGCTAGTCTAGATGGCCAGTATGCGGCTTTTGGACGTGTAATTGCTGGGTTGGATGTAGTAGACAAAATTGGTTCTGTTGTCACAGATGCAAACGATAAACCTTTAAAAGATATTAAAATTAAAAGAGCAGAATTTGTGAAAGTGAGTGAGTGAAAATGAATAGAGAAGAATTAGCAAATTTAATATTTCCGGGATTAACAAAAACCATTGCTGATTATGAAACTTTGTATCCAGAAAGAGATTTAGGAGAGAATGCACGCGTTACAAGATTTGCTCCCAGTCCAACAGGTTTCATGCATATTGGACACTTTATGCCTTGTCT
The DNA here is from genome assembly GCA_947087145.1 of uncultured Mycoplasmatota bacterium. Taxonomy (GTDB): domain Bacteria; phylum Bacillota_I; class Bacilli_A; order RF39; family UBA660; genus MGBC108787. The sequence continues at coordinate 2,087 of CAMUBM010000139.1, read as the reverse complement.
AATTGATTATGTTTTGGCTCGTCAAAGTAATGGTGTCTTTTACCTTCGAAATGAAGATACCGATACTTCAAGATCCGTAGAAGGAGCGGTAGAATACATTCGCTCTGTACTTGCTGCGTATGATTTAAATCCAGACGAGTACGAATATCGTGACACAAACGAAACGAAAGGGAGTTACGGACCTTACATTCAATCAGAAAGAAAAGAAATTTATCAAACATTTATTAAACATTTGCTATTAGAAGGAAAAGCCTATCCTTGTTTCTTAACAAAAGAAGAAATGGATGCCATAAGAGAAGGCCAAGCAAGAGATAAAAGAAGAATAGGTATTTATGGAAGATATGCCAAATATCGTGATTTACCAGTCGAAGAGGCAATCGAAAGAATAAAAAAAGGAGATGCCTTTACCATTCGTTTAAAAAGTAATGGGGACTTCAATCGTAAATTCAAATTTAATGATTTAGTAAATGGCGAAATGGAATTTCCAGAAAACGATATTGATATTCCCATTATGAAAAGTAAAGATGGTTTGCCAACCTATCACTTTGCTCATCTAGTCGATGATTATTTAATGCACACAACCCATGTAGTAAGGGGACAAGAATGGATGAGTTCTGTACCTGTCCACTATGAACTATTTCAAGTATTTGGTTTCAAGATGCCAAAATACATTCATATTCCTTTAATCTTGAAAAAAGATGGAGAAAGTATAAGAAAAATATCAAAACGATTAGATCCAGAAGCAAAAATGACTTATTATGAAGAAAAAGGTTATCCTAAATTTGCAGTTATTGAGGCTATTATGACGATTGTAAACTCTAACTACGAAGCATGGAGAGAAGGTCACCCCGATGCTCATTTTACAGAATTTGAATTTTCACCTAAGAAAATGAGTAGCAGTGGCGCCTTATTTGACCTAGACAAACTAGATAATATTTCTAAAAATTATATTAGTCGTCTTACAAAAGAAGAAGTATATGAAGGAGCACTTGCATGGAGCAAGAAATACGATGATGAATTTGCAAGTATTCTAGAAAAATACAAAGAATATTCTATGGCAATTTATAATATCGAAAGAGAACAGAAGAAGCCTAGAAAAGATTATACCTATTACTCTGAAATAAAAAACAAAACTTGGTATATGTACGACGAATACTTTAAAGATGTAACTTATGATTTTGGAATATTTAAAAAAGAAGAAGTAAAAGAAATTTTAAATACCTATATTACAGAATACTATAATGAAAGTGACGACCAAGAAACATGGTTTAGCAAAATCAAAGAGTTATGTACAAAATTAAACTTTGCAACAGATATGAAGGCCTACAAAGTAAACCCGGAAAACTACAAAGGAAGTGTAGTAGATATCACAAACTTTATTCGTGTTGGTCTAACTACACTAACTACTACACCAAACCTTTACGATATAATGCAAATTTTAGGAAAAGAAAGAGTAACAAAACGGATAGAAAATTTATAAGCGAAGTGCATAGATGGATGTACTTTTTCTTTTGTCTCAAAAAAATTTCAAAACTTATCCAAATTCTTGCATAATCACTAGTTTTTTTTCATATTTTTCGTTATAATAGCCGTAGTAAAAAGTGGTGGTGAAGATTATGGCACAAGGCAAGAAAAAAAGAAAAATCAATGATATAAAGACAAATAATAAAAAAGAACAAATAAAAAAAATAGAACTTTCTAAAGAAGAAACCACTACAAATGCGGCGAAGAAAAAGGAAAAAGAAAAAGTGAATAAAAAAACGCCGATGGAAAAAAAGAAAAGTAGTAGTACAAATAAAACAACAACTTCTAAAAAAGAAGAAATACAAACAACCCTTCCAAAAGAAAAGAAAGAATCTACACAAAAAGAAAAGCAAAAAAGTTCTGAAACAAAAAAAGAAAAGGCAAAAGAAATAAAAACGCCAGTTTCTAAAAAGAAAACAACTTCCAAAACAACAACAGAACAAAAAAAGAAAGAAACAACTCTCAAGAATACAAAGAAAAAAAACGAAGAGGAAAAAGATAAAACAACAACGAAGAGAATAGAAGAAAAAAAGAAGTCAACGAAAGAAACAGCAAAAAAGAAA
>CAMUBM010000138.1 GCA_947087145.1 uncultured Mycoplasmatota bacterium | reverse complement strand
AAAGAAGAATTACAATTTACGAATTTAGAAGAAGAATTTGTTTTAGAAAGCGAAGAAAAGGTGGGAGAATTTACTTATTATCGTTTTAATCAAGTGTATAAAGGAATTCCCGTTTTTAATCAAAATGTGATTGTTGGTGTCAAAAATTCTAATGTTACTAGTTTTAGTGGCTATTATATTCCAAATGTTAATGTAGATATAAATCCTAAAGTACAAAAAGAGGAAATAGAAGAGTTTATCAAAGAAAATTTAAATCAAGAGATTAATATTGTAAAAAATGAACTTATGGTTTGGGCAAAAGAAGAGAAAAATATTTTAGTTTATGTAATAGAGGTTATTACAAATGAAGAGGCATTTGAATTTGTTATCGATGCAAATACAAAAGAACTTTTGTCAAAAACAGAAAAAATGGATTATGCAAGTACTTATTCTTACACTGGGGAAGGAATGGATGGAGTAACATATACCATTAATTTAGAAGAATTTTATGATTTATCTCATTTAAGAAATCGCTATCGTTTTTTAGATCCTAAAAGAAATATAGCCATTGCAGATTATAGAAGTACAGGAGTATTATTCAGTTTAGCGGTTAGTGCACTGCCAGGTGCTATGCCTATTGAAGTAGACATAACAGAGGGAGTATTAGATTATAACGAAGAATTTATAAAAAATGCTGTAACTGCTATGTCACATTATGAAAAAATTTATGATTATTATTTAAATGTTTTAGGAAGAGATTCTTATGATAATAAAGGAAGTAAAATTATTATTAATTTAGGTGTTACCAAAAGGAGTTTTTCATCGCAAAGTTTAAACAATGCTTTTTGGGCACCGATGACAAATCAAATGTATATTGGAAACTATGATGGAAAATCATTCGCCGCTGCTTTAGATGTTTTGGCACATGAATTTACACATGGAGTAATTTCTTATACTTCTAAATTTACAACGACTCCTAAAGATAAAAATTGTGCAAATGAAACAGGAGCTTTGAATGAAGGATATGCTGATATTATAGGTGCTTTAATAGAAGGCGAAAATTGGACGATAGGAGAGACGGTTATTTTAGCTAGAGATCTAAGTAATCCATTAAGTTTAAATACTCCAAGTGTTAAAGGAGGAGATTTTTATTATCCAGAGGGCTATTTAAAAAATGGTGTAACATTAGAAGAGTATTTAAGAAGTAAAGGCTATAAACAAGTTACAGATTATGATAATGGCGGAGTGCATCAAAATGCCAATGTTGTTGGTCATGCTGCTTATTTGATGTACGAAAGTGGAGCATTTACAAGTAAAGAAGAAATGGCTAAAGTTTGGTATCATTCTTTGTTTTTATTATCTAGCTACTCAAATTTTGAAGACTGTGCTCTAGCAGTTTTAGAAAGTGCAAAAAACTTAGGGTTAAGTGAAAGATCTATTTATAAAATAAAAGATGCTTTTATAAAAACAAATATGTTGGAAGAAAAGGAATTTACTTTAAGTGGAAAAGTGAAAAATAAAGAAAAAAGTATTCAACATGCTAAAATACAAATATATCCATTAGAAACACAAGAATTACTAAATACACTCTACTCCAAAGAAGACGGTACTTATACAATCGATTTACACCCAGGAACTTACAAAATAAAAGTAACAAAAACAGGGTATAAAACGTATGAGGAAACAATAAGAATTGAAAAAAATCAAGTAATAAATATAGAACTTACGAGCACTGCTGGACAAGAAAGTACCTTTTCATGTAAGGAAAAAGATTGCGTAAATCTAACATTATACTATTTAACAGAAGGAGAAAATGGAACGTTAGCGGAAAAAATCATGACTGAAAGTATAGAGAAAGGAACCATTTTAGGAGCACAACATTTAATAAAGGCGACAGATATAGGTTTAGATATAAAATTAAAAACCGATGGAAAAACGTTTACTTTTAATATTGGTGGAATGAATATTGATTTTGCTTGGTATTATCGTGGTACTGAAGAAAAATTTGATTGGGATAAACCAATTACCAAAGACACAACTATTGAAATGAAACTATTTGATGGAATATTTGACAATGATTTATTAACAGGAGCAACAAATGGTGAAATAGATGCTGATACCATTTTAGATGCATCAGATTATTTTATGAAATGGTTTGAATAAAAAAAGGAGAAAAAATGAAAAATAAAACAAAAATTATCTTATTTCTGATTTTAATAATTGGTGTTTGTCTTGCACTTTATTTCAGTTTTAAAAAAGAAAATACTAATAATAATGAGGAAGAGAAGAAAACTGCAATCACCGATACTTTTGAAGCAGACATTTATTTATACACAAAGGAAGAAGGTGGAAGAATAACACCCATTTTTGATAATTATCGACCACAAATTTTACTAGAAAATTTAGAAATAAATACAAAAAAGTTCCAAATATCAAAAGAAAAATTAACTCCAGGAGAAGAAGACCACATTTCCATTGTGCTATCAAAAGAAACGGAAATACAAGTAGGAGAAAAATTTATTTTTAGAGAAGGTGGTAAAAAAACAGGAATAGGAACGATCACAAAGGTAATTTCTTCAAAGTAAGGACAAATGCGTCCTTTTTTTGAAATATAATACTAAAATAGAAAAAAACGAAACCTCAAAATTCCTTTTCATTCTACCCATTATCTGCTATAATGAAGCATGTAAAGA
>CAMUBM010000137.1 GCA_947087145.1 uncultured Mycoplasmatota bacterium | reverse complement strand
TATGAAAACCATACTTTTAGTAGAAGACAATGAAACGATACGTAAAGGACTTGATTACCTATTTATGCAAAATGATTTTTTGCTTTTAGCTGCTGAAAATTTAAAAAAGGCAGAAGAATATATAAAGAATAAAACCTTTGACCTCTTGCTTTTGGATGTAACCCTACCTGATGGCGATGGATTTTCCTTTTATCAAGAAATGAAAGAAAATATTCATGTTCCCGTTATTTTTCTAACTGCTAAAGATCTAGAAGACGATATAGTGCATGGCTTAGAACTAGGGGCCTCAGATTACATTGTAAAACCTTTTCGAAATCGAGAACTTATTTTACGAATAAATAATGCTTTAAAATGGGCACCCAATGAGAAAAAGAAAATATGCGTAAAAGATTTAGTGGTATATTTAGAAAGTATGCAAGTTCTAAAAAAAGAACAAGAAATTCCTTTGACAACACTTGAATACAAAATCTTTTTATACTTAGTAGAAAATAGAGGAGTAGTAGTCACAAGAGAGGCTTTAATAGATAAAATTTGGGATTTATCAGGTAACGATGTAAACGATAATACTTTAACGGTATACATTAAACGAATTCGTGAAAAATTAGGAAGCGACGATTATTTAAAAACAATCAAAGGGATAGGATACCGGGTGGATAAAGAATGAGAAGTGAACGACTAAAATTATTTTTCTATTCTCTTCTTTTCTTTCTCTTCTTTGGTCTTTTAACATTACTGATAACACTTGTAGAATATTCCTCTTACAAAACAACTGTAAATAATTATTTGTATGGAATGATAGAACTTCTTCAAGAAAATTATCCAAGTATTACAGAAAAAGAAATCATAGAACTATTAGACGGAAAAGAAAATACGCTTTATAAAGAAAATTTAAGAAAATATGGAATAGAAGAAGATACTTCAGTTTTGGCTTCTTTAGAACAAAATTACAAGATGTCTTCCATCCTAAATTGTACATTTACATTATCCATGGTATGTGTACTCGTTTTTTGTTTTTTCTGGTATTTTTCTAAAAAAGAACAACAAATAAAAGAAATTACCAATTATATGAGAGAAATTAATCATCGCAACTATTTATTAACTATCGAAGACAATGAAGAAGGAGAACTTTCTATCTTAAAAAATGAAGTCTACAAAACGACCATTATGTTACGAGAAGAAAGTGAACTTTTAAAAAAAGAAAAAATATCTTTAAAAGACTCTATTTCAGATATTTCGCACCAATTAAAAACACCATTAACTTCTATTTTAATTATGCTAGATAATATTTTAGATAATCCTAAAATGGATGAAAAAACAAAACTAGATTTTATAGAAAATGTTCGTCACCAAGTAGAAACCATCAATTTTTTGATTGTTTCTTTATTAAAACTATCGCGAATTGATGCTGGAGTTATCGAGTTCAAAAAAGAAAATATCAATTATGAAATCCTTTTAAAGAATGCCATCAAAAACGTAGAAATCCTAAACGAAGTAAAAAATATAAAAATAATGCTAGATATAGAAAAAGAAACAATCTTTTTAGGAGATTATAACTGGGAATTAGAAGCTATTACCAACATTTTAAAAAATGCCATTGAACACTCGCTTGCAGAAGGAAAAATAGAAATCAAAGTAGAAGATAATCCTTTATTTACCAAACTAACGATAAAAGATGATGGATGTGGAATGAGCAAAAAAGACTTACAAAATATTTTCAAACGTTTTTACAAAGGTGAAAATAGTAAAAATGATAGTATTGGAATTGGACTCAATTTAGCAAAAAATATTATAGAAAAGGATGGAGGAATGATTAAAGTGGCATCAGAAGTTGGAAAGGGAACAACTTTTGAAATAAAATTCATGAAATAAATGAAAAAAATATGATTTTTTACCAAATAGGGTATTTTTGCCTAACGAATTTTCAAAATTGGTCTAAGCCAATTTTGAATTTTGGATAAGAGAATTTCCAAAATTGGGCATTTGCAAGTAAAAAAAGAGTGTGTTTTAATAATCTCGAAAGGAGGTTTTTATGAAAAAGACACGCTTAAATGATATAGCTGCTCTTCTTTTATTTTATAATTATGTAAATCAAAAAGAATGTGCTATACCTTATCCAGTTCTTTTAAATTACCAAGAAATAGTAGAAGAAAATTTGACCGGAATAGATACAATTCCCTACACAAGAATAGATATCCTTCATTATCAATTTTTTTCTTTTGTAAGTAGAGAGCAAGGAAAATGGTATGTAGTAATGAAAAAAAATAATCATGTTTTGGAAGATATGTATAGTCACATAGAAGAAATTCCAATAGAAGTAATTATTGCATCTCAAATGGAAAACGCACTTGCATCTATTGGATTACAGCTTAAAAATGGAAAAATAAAAAGTAATACAGAAGCAATGCAATTAAAAAGAAAAAAACAACACTACTAAAAATCATTTTGTAAAGTAGTGTTGTTTTAATGGGATTTATAAAGAAATATTTATGATTTGAGAGAATAATAAAACCAAACGATTTTTAAGTACAATTTTTTTATAAGTAGAGTCTATTTCTAAAATAGAAGAAGTAACAGCAACAATTTCTCCTTTTTTATAAATTTGTAAAGTAACCTCTATTTGCTCGTAAAAAGCCTCCATTAACTTTTCTTCGATTTCCATTTGTTGTTCTAAGGAAAGTATAGGCTTCT
>CAMUBM010000136.1 GCA_947087145.1 uncultured Mycoplasmatota bacterium | reverse complement strand
ATGTCTTAAATTAAGACGAGTCAAGATTGAAATGTCTTAAAATGAGATAATTTTAACAGAGGTGCATTATGATAGGTAAAATACTAAAAACAATGCGAAAAAAAAGTAACTTAAGTCAAGAACAAATAGGTAAAATTACAGGCTTTGCAAGAAATACCATCTCTCAATACGAAACAGAAACCTTACAGCCAGAATTTTCTACCATTGAGACTATTGCAAATGAATGCGGGTATGAAATACAATTTGTGAACATTAAAACCAAAGAAATACTTACTACCCAAAATATCAATCGTAAAGAAATATAAAAAGAAATAGCCCAAAACTATTCCTCATAAATACAGGTCCCTACCCAAATTCTCTCCTCTTTTTCATTAAAAATACTACATTCACTACATTCTTTTTTACCATTCTTACTCTCACAAGAAGTACAAGTCGCCATCGCACAAGGAGTGTCTTTTTCACGCAAACAAAGAGGTTGCATTCTTCCAAAAACAAAGAAAAGAAAACAAGAAAGAAAAAGAAAATAGACAGTTAGGAACAACAAAAATTTTTTAAAATCAATTTCTCTATTCATATCTAACACCTAGAAAAAAATAAAAACATACACTCTACAACCAAAAGAGTTACTAAAAAAAGAATAATTCCTGCTTGCCACACTTTTATTTTCATTACACTAACCTTCTTACTCCAACAAACTTTCCTTCGTCATAAACAATTTCAATAATATCCATATCATGAAATACACCATCCATAATGACTTCATCATGATGATCCAAAATCAGCCGATCATACAAATTATATCCTTTATGACAAAACTTAAGAAGCAAACTAAGTAAAGCTATATTATGAGTAACAACCAAAATATTTCTATCAGTACTTAAAACAACATCATACAAAAATGCATCCATTCGTGATTTTACATCATTCAAAGACTCTCCATTCGATAACTTATAATCAAAATCATGTTCTTGCATTCCTTTTAAAAAACGATATTCATTGCAGCCAAGTTCTCCAATGACTCTTTCTCCCAAACGTGGGTCGATAACAATGTCTAAGCCTTTCGCTTCTGCAAAATACTTAATCGTATTCATAGCACAAAAATAAGGAGAAGAATAAATAGCATCTATTTTAGCTAAATTTTCATTCTTCACTAAATTTCTAGCAAGTTCTTCCCCTTTAAAACTAAGCATTGTTTTTTCCCGTACTTCATTAAATGTTGTTTCTTTAGGATAAATGACATTCGCCCGACTGACCATATTATTACTAACCAAATAAATATGCTTCATTTTAAATGATCCTTCCTAAAACACCATAGGAAAAAATAAGCATAATAATACCAGCCAAAACAACACCAAGAATGGCAGCAAGGAAAGACTTTTTCTTATCCATATCAAGTAATGCTGCAATCAAACATCCCATCCAAGCTCCCGTACCAGGAACAGGAATGCCTACAAATAAAAATAAACCCAAATACTTTAAATTTTCTATTTTCTCTTTTTTAGAATTTGCCTTATTTTCACACCAAACAACAACTTTTCCCAAATGTTTCCAATTTCTCATTCTACGAAATATTGGATTAATGAGCCATAATATAAAAGGAATGGGAAGAATATTTCCAATGAAACATAAGAAAAAACTTTGCCACATAGGAAGACCAAGCAAACTAGCAGCAATCAAACCTCCACGCAACTCCAAAATAGGAACCATAGATAAAATAAATATAATTAAATACTTTCCTAGCATACTTCCTGCAATTCCACCAAACAACCCTACCATAAAATTTGCCATTTTTTGTGTCATGAATACCACCTCATTAATATATATGTTATATAATCTATCTTTTGTTATCCAATATTCTACCATACATTCAAGAAAATCAAAAGGCAAAAAGAAAAAAGACAAAAATCGTCTTTTTCCAAAAGTGTGAGTTTGAGTTTATATGTTATTTAAAATTGTATAGAGTTATCGTTTTTATATATTTTTCAAAACGTATATCTATGTATCACTTCTCCTTTCATGTTCTAATCATAGCAAACAAATATGTTAGAATTGTGAAGTTAAAGTGAAATATAAGTTACTTGACAACCTCAAAGTAAAATGTTGTCCCTTTATTCTTTTTACTGCTCACGCCATATTTAAACTTATGCGTCTCCAAAATATTACGTACAATAGATAAACCTACCCCTGTACCTACTACATTACGCTTGTGATTTTTTTCATTCTTATAATACTTATCCCAAATATAAGGCAAATCATCACTTTTAATTCCTTTTCCAGTATCAATAATTTCCACCAAATAAGATTTATTTTTCTCTGTCACTCGTATTGTCACTTTTTTATTCTTACCAGTATAATTAATTGCATTATTAATTAAATTGTAAATCACTTGATTGATTTTATTCTTATCAGCATGAACCTCTGCCTTCTCTGGAAGTTCTAAAATAAAATGATAGTTTTCTGTTTCCTTAATAATATCATAACGAGAAAGTACATTTTTTACTTCTTCTACCAAGTCATAATGAGTAATAGACAAACCAGTAGTATTCGCTTGTAATTTAGACAAATCAAGCAAATCATTTACCAATATATTCAAACGATCTGCCTCATCAATAATAACATTTAAATCCTTATTCCGTTTCTCTTTATCCTTATAAGAAATATCACGAACCATCTCTGCATAGGCTTTAATCATAGTAAGAGG
>CAMUBM010000135.1 GCA_947087145.1 uncultured Mycoplasmatota bacterium | reverse complement strand
TTTTTATTTTATCCTATGTATAGTAGTCCGTTTTTTACCACTAAACATAATTATACCGTGTTTTTCGCATGTTGTCAACCATTTTTCATTATTTTCTTTATGTTTACTATGTAAATCCTTTATTTTTCATTCCTAGGTTGGCACAAGACCGCCCCTTACCATTTATTTATTATTTTTCTTTTCTCTTTTCTTGGCTCTTGGTTTGAATTTTGATACTTCTTTTAACCCTTCAAATAATTCTCTTTCTTTTTTGGTTAATTTTTTTGGTACCATGATTTGAATGGTAGCGGTTAAATCTCCTCTCCCACCTTTTCCGTCTTTATAACCTTTTCCCGGAATACGTAGTTTTTCTCCACTTTCAATTCCTGCTGGTATGTATACCGAAATGGTATCATCAATTCCTTCTAAATTCACTTTTGTACCTAGTGCTGCTTCCCATGGGGTTATGGCAAGTGAGGTGTATAGGTCATATCCGTTTAATTCAAATTTGCTATCTGGTTCAATTTGGATTTTAATGAATAAGTCTCCATTCTTTCCGCCAAATTGACCGCTTTTTCCTTGCCCAATTAGACGTATTTTTTCATTGTTTCGAATTCCTGCTGGTACTTTAATGTTAAAGGTTTTCATGTTTCCATCTACTGTACGTAAGGATATTTTTTTGTTTAACCCATAAAATGCCTCTTCTACCGAAATCGAAATCGCAGTTTCCACATTTTCTCCTTTTACTGGAGGATTTTTTCTACTCTTTTTGGTAGTTTCTTTTCTTTCTTCCTCACTACCAAAAAACATATGAAAAAAGTCGCTAAATACATCGTTTTTCTCACGTTTACTTTCTTCATATGCTTGTTTTTTTCTTTTGTTTCCAATACGGCTTGTCCACATACGGTCATATTTCCTTCTTGAGGTATGATTCGATAATACACGATAAGCCTCGTTGATATCTTTAAATCTCTCTTCTGAAATACGGTCTCCTACATTTACATCTGGATGATATTTTTTAGCCTGTTCACGATAGGCCTGCTTAATTTCATCCACATTTACCTTATTATTTTCTATTCCTAATATCTTATAATAATCTTTAAAAATCATTTCAACATCCTCCCACGCAAATGGTAGGTTTATTATATCAGTATTGTAGTAATATTTCAATAGGATTTGACTAAAAAAATCGCACTTGCTATTTTACGTAAATCATGTTATAATTCCTGAATCCGTGAACTATATAGAGTGATGTATTTTCATATAAATTAAGAACAGATAAGTTACATAATTTGGTAATGTTTATAATTTATCTATTCTTTAATGATTTTTAGGCATAACAAATAACCATTTTCTCAAAATGGCATACATAAATCTATATTGTTCTCTATTTAAGTACATGTTAGTTCATATATTTTTCTAAATATGTTAATTTGAAATTCTTCTTTGTAAATTTTTATTACTTTCTTCCTTGCATGTTTTACTAATTTGCTTGCAAGCATTATCATATCTTTTATTACTGTTTTTATCCTTTTTCTTTCTACTGCTCTTTTCTTGCTAGTTTCTAATTTACAATTTATTTGCCCTATTAGTCTTAATATGTTATATACCATTCCTCCTAGTCCCAAAACAATTTCATTGGTAGAAAATTTCCCAGAAGGAAGCCTTTCTATGTCCATATCTGTTTTTATTTCACTATGAAATTGCTCACTAGTTGCATGTGAATGATACAAATCTATTATTTCTTCTTCTGTTGGTTCTTGTAACGATGTAACATATCTTTTACATTCATATTCTGGTATTAACAAAACTTGACCATCTACTTTACTTGTTCTTTTAATAGCATCTACTACAATTCTTACTGGTATATTGATAGTCGTTTTATCCTCTCTTTTGCATACATAAATTTTTTCATAGCTATACAAATATCTTTCTTTTCCTTCTCTTGTTTCTTTTCTTCTTCCTTCTTTTTGTGCTTTATTAAAGTAAAATTCTGGTTTGTCTGCTACCGTGTTTTTCTTTTTCATTAAAAATTCTACTTGTTTTTCTGTAAAGACTAATACATTGTCGCAACAGTCATGTCCACAATCCGTTCTAACTAGTATTGTTGCTTGGGTTGCTTGCTTTGCTAATTCTATGGTATTCTTAAAAAATGGTACTGTCTTTGCACATTGCCCATTGGCTTTTCCTTCTCTTAATTCACATTTCATTAAATACCCTTCTGTTCCTATATATGCCATGATTGGTGCAAAGCCTTCAAATTCTTTGTATGTATAGCTTACTCCTTCTTTTTTGCTTCCTGAGTTGTCCATTGGTGTTACATCAATGTCTAATGGTACATAGTTTTTGTGACATGGGGTTAGTAATACATTTTTGTTTTGTAATATTTCTAAGTTTGTTTGGTCTATTATTTTTTTCATATCGTTTAAATTGCTTTCTATGTCTCCAATAGCATTAAATCTTTGCCTTAGTATGGAAGATGATGGACTTTTTTCTATTTCTAATGTATGCTTAAAGTATTTATTATTCCTATATTCATCCGCTCTTTCAAATTCTGTTTTTCCTTGTGCTAAAATTCCAATATATGTCATAAAAATATCTTTATTAGATATTTCTCTAGATTGTACTTTTATATGCGTTTTATCATTTATATTCTGTTTAAAATTTGTTAAATTTATTATATTGTTTACTAATACTAAACCTGTATTATTACTTATTATTTCATCTGTTGCTACTATTTCATATTTC
>CAMUBM010000134.1 GCA_947087145.1 uncultured Mycoplasmatota bacterium | reverse complement strand
GAATTATTAGTTCTCTTAATTGTTTCCAAAAAGGATAAATATGGTTATGAACTCGTGGAAGCCGTGAGTAAAATTGTTGATGTCAATGAAGGAACCATCTATCCGATTTTAAAACGACTTACGAATGAAGGGTATTTTGAAACATATTTGGAGGAATCTAAGGAAGGACCACCGAGAAAATATTATCACATTACAGCACTAGGGAAAAAACAATGTGAAGAACAAAAATGCGAATGGGAAAAATTTGCTACTAGTGTAAATACATTTATTAAAGGAGTGAGTGAAGAATGAATAAAGAAGAATTTTTGAGTCAATTACGAAAAAAACTTTCGATTTTGGAAGAGAGTGAAATTGAAGATATTCTTAGTGAATATGAAGGATATATTGAGGAAAAGATAAATAAAGGTTCTACGGAAGAAGAGGCGGTTGCTTCTATGGGAAATGTAGACGAACTGGCTAAAGAGTTACTTAGTGCTTATAAAATAAAAAGTCCTGGGGAGAAAACAAAAGATACATTTAATACGATTGTGGATGGTTGTATCACCACATTTGAAAGAATTGTAGATGTTTTTGCTCATAAGAGTTTTCAAGAAATATTACGATTTATTTTGGAGTTAGTATTTATTTTCGTGATTATAGCCATTTGTAAGTTGCCTTTTGAAATTATTGAAAGTATGGGAAGAAGCGCATTTTATGCATTAGGTGGTGGAGCTTTCCGTGTTCTTGCCCATATTTGGGAATTTATTTTGGAATTTGTGTATTTGATTTTTGCAGTACTTTTCTTTATCAAAATTTTTGAAAGCCGTTATTTAGAGGATTTTAATTCTCGAAAAGTGAGTAATAAAGAAACTAAAAAAGAAGAAGTTGTTATAGAGAAAAAGGAAAAAGACAAAAAAGAACGTGAGAAAAAAACGGAAAGAGTAAGAAAAGAAAGAGAAGAAAATACAAGAAATTTTAGTGTAGTAGATAGCCTAGTGGATTTGTGTTTGTTGTTCTTTCGAATGATTGCTTTCTTTATTTTGATTGGTGTTATCTTTTATGTAGTGGGTATGTCTATAACGATTGGTTTGGCTTTCTACTTTATTATTAAAGGTGTTTTCTATTTTGGTGTTTATCTTATTTTATTTGCGTTGTTCTTACTTGGTATTCTTGCTTTTATTTCTTTATATAATTTTGTATTTAAACATAAAACCAAAGGAAGTGTTTTATTAATTCTTTCGTTAATTTCTTTTCTTCTTTTAGGTGTTGGTGTTGGTGTTTGTGCAATTGAATTTGCGGGGACAACCATTGTTTATAATGATGAAACAAATAGGAATGCGAAAGAAACATTTACTTATCCTATGAAGGATAATTTAGTGCTTGGTTCTACTTCTTTAAAAGAAAATATTGTATTTGATGAGAGTTTAGATAATGAAATACAATTTGAATATCTTTATGATGATACGTATTACAAAATAGAAGCAAAACCTCATATCGAAAAAAATGATGGTTTTGAAGTATTCTATTATTGGTACGATATCAAACATTTTGTGTATGATAAAAAATATTTGGATGACTTTTTAAAGCATTTAAGAGAAAAAACAATTCGTATTTCTGGGGAAAATGTATCTGTTACTTTAAAAATGAGTAAAGCTACTTATGACAAACTTATGGCTAATGAAGAAAAGTATGGTAAAAGAGTGGATAGAGATGCTACTTTAGAAGATATTTGTGAAGAAATAAGAGATTTAGGGTATACGTTACCTAAACATTGCTACTCGCATCATAATGAAATGTAAATTAGAAAATTATTTTGAAGAAGAAGTCTGTATCTTCTTTTTTTCTTGTGATACAATAAGAGTAGGTGTTTACTATGAATGCAGAAAAAATAAGTATGATAGAGCGTTATGGGGAAAATTTTACTCAGAAAGAATTTATTACAGATCCTGCAATTGCTCGTGATGATGAAATCAAACAATGTATTTTAATTCTTTTAACTCCTGAAAAAAGTGCCCTTTTGGTAGGAAAACCTGGTATAGGTAAGACAGCGATTGTAGAAGGGCTTGCGTATCGAATTCAAAGAGGACTTGTTCCTGATGCTTTAAAGGACTGGGAACTTATTAAAATCAATATTACTTCTTTACTTGGTTCGAGTGTAAGTGAAGGGCAAGTGGAGAATCGAATTGATTTATTAGTAAAAGAGTTAGATGCTCGAGATAAAACAATTTTGTTTATTGATGAGACCCATGTGTTAGTTAACAAAAATACGGCACAGAATGGTGGAATTGATTTTGCTAACATGTTGAAATCAGGACTAGATCGTGGAGCCATTAAAATGGTGGGTGCAACGACAACCGAAGAATACGAACAATACATTTTGCGAGACCGTGCTTTCTTGCGTCGTTTTCAAAAAGTGGATGTTTTGGAAAGTGATCAACCTACTACAGTGAAAATTTTAATGGGGACCTATCCAAAGTTAGAGAAGCAGATTGGTGTTAAACTCAATTATACAGATTTTATTAAAGAAAAAATTATGACTTTTATTGTAGAGATGACGGATGAGTACAAACGAATTTATGAAGTAGCGGCAAGATATCCTGATATTTGTTTAACTATCCTTGCCAATGCTTTCAGTTATGCACTTTTTGATAACGAGAAAGAAGTGAAAATCAAACACGTTTATAAAGCTATTTGTAATGCAAGAAATGTTTATGACGATGTAAAAGTAAAAGAAATTGAGCGTTTTAAAGAAGTATTTGCTGATTTAATTCGAGAAGAGAATGTCAATTTAGAGGAGAAAGATTAG
>CAMUBM010000133.1 GCA_947087145.1 uncultured Mycoplasmatota bacterium | reverse complement strand
CCTCTATTTGTTCGTAAAAAGCTTCCATTAACTTTTCTTCGATTTCCATTTGTTGCTCTAAAGAAAGTATGGGTTTCTTTATTTTTTGCTTTTCTAATACCAAAGCATCAATCATTTCTTTTTGACCTACAAGGCTAGAAAAAGGAGCCCATTTTACAATTCCTCTATCTCTATTCATGATGTCCTCCAATTTTCTCATTACGAGAAATGGCGGTGGAGTCGGGGAGTAAACTAGAAGCTTTCAGTAAACTATTTTTGCCAAATTTTAGTTTTATTTCGTCAATCGTTTTATGATAATTTTCACTTTTGATTGTCTCTTCATAAGAAGAAAAAATGGACAATTGTGTTCCTAATTTTTTACTTAAACGACTACAAGAAATGGTTACTTTTCGAATGGGTAAATTTTCATAATAACGTTCTAGAAGAAGAAAACAAGTTTTTAGAATAATCTCTCCATCACTTGTAGGAACCTCTAGTTTTGTTGTGTGAAAAAATCCATCTTGGATGGTTTTGGAATACCCAATTCCTAATCCAACACAACTACACTCATAATTATCTTCCCGTAAACGCCCACAAACGACATCTACCATTTCTTCGATAATTAATTTAATATTTTCTCCATAATAATCTTTAAATAAAACTTGACTATGACTAAACGATTTTTCACGTGTCATGGTTTTAAAATCACTTATCTTAGAAGTATCTATTCCATTTGCATGGTTCCATAATTCTAAACCCATTACTCCAAATTTTTCCTTTAATTTGTTTTGGTCATACAAAGCTAAATCTTTAATAGAATGAATGCCTAAAGTAGTTAAACGTTTTTCCAAATGACTTCCAATGCCCCACATTTTGGATAAAGGACTAATCTTCCATAATTTGGTTTCTATATCTTTATAGTCCCATTTTGCAATACAATCCGAATTGTGTTTGGCTTCAATATCCATGGCTACTTTTGCAAGTAACATATTAGGACCCACCCCACAAGTAGCAGTCAGTCCTGTTTTTTCTTCGATAGTTTTTAGAATTTCTAACGCGAGAGAGTAATCGTCTTTTTTATACAATTTTAAGTAAGGAGTCACATCTAAAAAACATTCGTCAATAGAATAAATATGCAAATCTTCTTTGGAAACATAATCAAGATAAATACTAACAACACTTTTAGATTTTTCCATATAAAGTTTCATTCTAGGATTTACAATAGTATATTTTATCGTTTTAGGAATTTCATAAAGACGAGTTCGTCCTTTGACTCCCCTATTTTTTAAATAAGGAGTTACAGCCAAAGTAATCGCACCATTCCCTTGACTTTTATTTGCAACCACCAAAGGAGTTGTAAAAGGGTCCAGTCCTCGTTCGATACATTCGACTGATGCAAAAAAACTTTTTAAATCAATACACAAAAAATGTCTTTTATTATCCATATTTTTCCTCCGAACAAACGTTTCTATAAAAAGTATAACAAAAGAAAGGAAAAATACAACTGGTAAGATTTAGCAAAAAAATATGATACTTAAAAATAGGAGATGATTTGATTTGAAAAGAATAGAAGAAGAATTTTGTGTTTGCAAGGTAAAAGATTTTACAGAGATAAATTTAGAAGCAGACTACGTATTCTTAGGAAAAACAGACAAAGAAATCTCTCTTGTAAGTGATGCAAAAAACATTCTAAAAATTAAGAAAGTGGTTGGAAAGTGTTAAAAATAGAAGGAATCTTTGATTTTTCTCTTATTGGTATTTTATCCAAAATTTCTACGATTTTAGCAAGTATAAAAATTGGAATATTTGTTGTTTCTACTTACAATACAGATTATATTTTAGTAAAAAAAGAAAACTTGGAAAAAGCGGTAGAAATATTAAAAAAGGAAAATTATGAAATTGTATGATACAATAAAAAAGAAGTAGGGTGAAACCATGAAAGGAAAAAATGCAGCATTCTCTTGGAGTGTTATTCATTCCATTGGAGATACATTAGAAGAAAAAATATTATTAAACTTTAACGAAGCCAAATACTTATTTTGGGTCAATGTAGCTATTGGAATATTTGTAAGTGTTTTTTCGTTATTTAATAGTATAGAAATGTCTTTTCTATCCTTCTTTGTAGTCATTCTTTATGCAGGTGCTATGGTAGGAGGAGACTTTTGTTATGCCAAAGCCATTCAAACATTACCGATAGGTCTTGCCAATTTAATTGACTCAGGAAGTTTATTCTTAATTCTTCTTTGTGACATCTTTTTAGGATATATCAAACCAAAACTTATCTTTTTGCTTTTATTTGTTATTTTCTTTATTGCTATCTATGTTTTTTCTTACGAAACCAATAAAATGAAAAGTGAAATAAAAAACAAAAAAATAGATTTAAAAAATATCTTTATTTTAATTACTTCTACGATTTTTTATGCCTCTGAACCTTATTTTTTAAAACTAGCTACTAGCAAAGGTGGAAATGAATACGGAATTAATCTCGTCTTCTATTTGGTTGCCATTCCTATTTATTATGCACTCCTTCATCATGAAAAGAAAAAACAAGAAATAAAAAAATTAGAGAAAAAAGAACGAAAAAACTTTTTCTTAAATATTTTATTACTCGGAGGAATTTATTCCATTACCACTATTTTGAGTGCCATTGCTTATGCAAATGGGACACCCATTATTATTACTTTGATTATGAAATTACAACTCTTTTTAGTAGTCATAATCTCTGTCATACGAAAAACAGATAAAATGAACTGGAAAAAAATAGTTTCTTTATTAGTAGGAGTACTTTGTATAGCAATTATGACACTGATAAGTTAGAAAGAAGGAAA
>CAMUBM010000132.1 GCA_947087145.1 uncultured Mycoplasmatota bacterium | reverse complement strand
TTACGAATTTTTACGTCTCCCTTGTATTCTCCACGTCGAATAGGAACCCGTGGCAAAGTAGAAACCAGATTATGATATCCATACAATCGCCCAATTTCTTCTGCAATATCATTCACATTGGCATCAATATCAAGTCTTCGTCTTGGGATAGTAACAACAAAGGAATTCTCCTTTTCTTCATAAGGGAAATCAAGTCTTTCTAATTCTATTTTTACATCTGCATTACTTAAAACAATCCCAAGTAAAGAATTCACTTCTTCCGTTTTAAAAGTAACGACTTTGGAAGTCTTATCAACAATATCATGTTTAACCACTCCCCGAAGTACTTCTGCATCAGCATATTTTTCTAACAAGTGACATGCTCTTTCAATTGCCATTTCGGTATATTCATAATTTAAGCCTTTTCCATAACGAATACTGGCTTCACTCTTTAAATTAAGTCTTGCTGCTGTATTTCGTATACTAACTGCATCAAAAATAGCACTTTCAATCAAAATGGTCTTCGTAGTTTCCTCTACTTCTGTATTTGAACCACCCATCACTCCTGCAATACAAACAGGTTTACTTCCATCCGTAATCACAAGGTCTTTTTCATTCAAAACTCGCTCTACATGATCTAAAGTTTCAATCTTCTCATCATTTTTTGCATTCCTTACTACAATCTCATTCCCCAAAGCATCTTTATCAAAGAAATGTAAAGGTTGACCAAATTCAAGCATGACATAGTTGGAAATATCTACAACATTATTAATCGGACGCATTCCCGCACTAATTAATCGTTTTTTGATAAAAGCCGGAGACTCCTTTATAACCACGTTACGAACGCACTTGGCTAAATAATAAGGACATTTATCTGTTTCCACTGAAACATTTATAAAATCACTTACATTTTCAGGCACTTCTTTATGGCAAATGTCAGGTAAAGTCACTTTTTTATTTAAAATAGACGCAATTTCATACGCAAAACCAATATGATAATAACAATCGTTGTTTCTATGTTTATGAACATCTAATTCATACAACACATCTCCTGTACCCAAATAAAGATTAGCGTCACTTCCAACTTCAACACTCTCTTCTACTTCATGAATTCCTTTCGCATAATTTTCCTCAGTTTTTTCTTCAACACCCAATTCAAATAAGGCACAAAGCATCCCATTCGATTCTTCTCCCCTTATCTTACCAGCTTTAATTTCAAAATTTCCAGGAAGAACTGCCCCAGGTAAAGCAACAATTACTTTTAAACCTTCTCTTACATTCGGTGCCCCACAAACGATTTGTACGACTTCACTTCCAACATCCACCTTACAAACATGCAAATGGTCGCTGTTTGGATGCATAGTGCACTCCAAAACTTTACCAATAACCAAATGAGAAATTGTACAATCAACAACGGCTTCTACATTTACTCCCGCTTTGGTAATTTTTACGGCTAATTCATGTAAATCTTCATTCTCGATATCTACATAATCTTTTACCCAATTTAAACTAATCATTTAATCCACATCCTTTCGATTGAACGCTTCTATCTCTCGAAGATCCATTTGATAAAACGTACGAATATCACGAATTCCATACTTAAGCATAGCAAGTCGTTCTGCACCAAAACCAAAAGCAAAACCACTCCATACACTTGGATCATAACCACAATTTTTTAAAACATTAGGGTGTACCATACCAGCACCACTGACTGTAATCCAACCAGTATTCTTGCAAAGAGAACAACCCTTTCCTTTACAAACAAAGCAAGAAATATCTGTTTCTACAGAAGGTTCAGTAAATTGATAATAACTTGGTCGAAAACGAGTCTCACAGCTTTCTCCAAACAATTTCTTAACAATTACATCAAATGTTCCCTTTAAATCAGACAAACTAATATTTTTATCTACTAGTAGCCCCTCAATTTGCATAAATTGATGAGAATGAGTTGCATCGTCTGCATCTCTTCGATATGTTTTTCCTGGACAAATCATCCGAACTGGAGTATTTCCACCTTTTTCTAACATAGTACGAATCTGTACAGGAGACGTTTGACTACGAAGAAGAATCTCTTCCCCCTCTAAATAAAACGTATCTTGTGCATCTCTTGCTGGATGCCCTTTTGGAATGTTCAAAAGTTCAAAATTAAACTTATCCTCTTCAATTTCAGGTCCATCCACAACATCATACCCCATAGACATGAAAACACTTTCTACCTCTTCAATCACTTTTTCCAAAATATTAGGAACACCCCTTCTTACTTGCATTCCTGGCAAAGTAATATCTATTTGTTCACTCGATAACTTCTCATTTAGCTCTTTTTCTTCATAAAACTTTATCTTTTCTTCCAATAAAGTACTTAACGTTGCTTTCAAATCATTTAAAGTTTTACCAAATTCTTTCTTCTCTTCATTAGGTAACTCTTTTAAATAAGTCGTTAACTCATTCATTGGTCCTTTTTTCCCTAAATAAAGAACTTTTAAATCCAATACTTCCTTTAAACTTTTTGTATCATTTAATTTTTCTTTTGCTTCCTTCAATAAATTTTCTACTTTTTCTTTCATTTTTTATTCCTCCTATTTTAACAAACTTCCACCATTGACATTAATATTCTCTCCGTTAATATAACTTGCCTTCTCTGATAATAAAAACAATACTATATTGGCAATATCAATTGGTTCTCCAATACGATACAAAGGATTGTTATTTTTTTGTTCTTCTATTTCTTCTCTCGTCCAACCCATCATCGCAAGTGGGGTATTGGTAAGTCCTGGACTCACCACATTCACTCGAATCTTATATTTAGAAAGTTCTAAAGCACTTGCCTTTGTAAAGTTGATAACTCC
>CAMUBM010000131.1 GCA_947087145.1 uncultured Mycoplasmatota bacterium | reverse complement strand
GTTTGTAATGCGTTTAATGCCAGAACAGAAAGAATGAATTTGTTTTCAAATTTGAAGTCCAATAAAATATTTTTGTTTACTATTTCTTTCATTGTTATTGTGCAGCTTTATCTTTTGTATCATGGAGGAGATTTATTCCGGACGTATGGACTTACTTTGGGAGAATTGCTTTTGGTTTCCGTTTTATCTTTTAGTGTCATACCGATTGATATTTTACGGAAAATTTTTATTCGAAAAAAACATTATGCTTGTAGTGTATAACTGGGGGTAGGTTTATTTGCCTACCCGTTTTTTTTCTTTGTTCATAAGATGTAGTAGGAGGAAAGTAAAAATGTTATTTGAAAATAATGATTATGATTTTGATGTTTTAAGTTTGGCAGGATTTTCTTTTCCAGAACCAGATAATAGTTATTTCGAGTATCAAAATGAAAACAGGTTGGTAAGTTCTAAAGAAGGATTTTTACGAGGAAATATGTGGAAAAATGAGTATGAACCTTACCGTGGAATGACTTATGTTCCATTAAAACCTACTTGTGAACGAGAGATGTTATTGTTTCAAATTATGGAGAAAGATTTTGCTGTAAATGATTTAAACTTATATTTAGATTTACATCCAGAAGACCAAGAAATTTATGAAAAATTTAAACAGTATACAAAAGAATGCATTGAATTAAAAGATCAATATGCAAGAAAATATGGACCACTTTCTTTAGAACAAACGAGTGGTGGAAGTTATGAATGGATGAAAAATCCATGGCCATGGGATAAGAGTGGAGGTAGTATGTATGTTTAAATATATGAAAACTTTAAATTATCCAGTAAATATTAAAAAAAGAGATTTGAAAATGGCAAAATATTTGCA
Source organism: uncultured Mycoplasmatota bacterium (assembly GCA_947087145.1). Taxonomy (GTDB): domain Bacteria; phylum Bacillota_I; class Bacilli_A; order RF39; family UBA660; genus MGBC108787. The sequence goes on along the minus strand of CAMUBM010000131.1, from coordinate 2,006 downwards.
TACACAATTTGGTGGGTCCAATTCTGAACTTGCTGCAGCTTTACGTTATTTTAGTCAAAAATTTTCTATGCCTGATGAAAAAGGAAAAAGTTTACTTAATGACATCGCAACGGAGGAACTTGGGCATGTGGAAATGATTGCAACCATGATTAAGCAATTAACAGAAGGAGCAAGCGTCGAAGAAATGAAGGCAGCAGGGCTTGGAGATATGTATTCTGAACATGGTATGGGAGTGTATCCATCGAATGCTTCTGGTGTACCTTATACTGTTGCTTATTTTGCTGTAACGGGAGATCCTCTTGCGGATATTTCTGAGGATATGGCTGCTGAACAAAAAGCAAGAGCTGTGTATGAAAATTTAATAGAATTGGCAACCGATGAAGATGTTATTGGACCACTTTTATTTTTAAGACAAAGAGAAATTATTCACTTTAATCGTTTTAAAGAATTGTATAAACATTATAAAAAGAGAGGCTATTAGGCTTCTTTTTGTGTTATACTTTTTTATAAAGAGGAGTTTTTATGAAAAAAGTTTTGGTGATTTGTTTTCATTTCTTGTTAGAATTGCTTGCTTGAACCTCTTTTTTGTGGATGCATTGGAAATATATTGCGTTGTTAAGTCTACTTCATATTTGTCTATTAGAAACTTGTGATGGTTGTTTTTTATCTCATTATCAGTTTCAAGATAAGAAAGATAGAAATACTAGTTTTTATGAATGGTGTTTAGAAAAAATAGGAATCAAAAATTATAATCGTAAGAAACTACGAATTTTCATGCGATATTATTTGCCAGTGTTGTTTGTTTTACTCGGAATATTATTTCAAGATGTTTTTGGTAGAATAAAGCCAATTATTTAAGGAGATTGTTTATAGTGAAGGAAGAAATGTGGACATTTGAAGATTTGAAAGAATATTTGGAAAAGAGTAAAGAAAATGAACCAGAAATTCCTTTCTTACTTAATGGAAAGAAGTATATGATTATTAGGTTTAAAGATAAAGTGAGTTTTCAACGTTTTGGAGAAACTCTAGAAGAGCAAAGTGGCGAAGTCTTTTTTAAAGATTTGGATACCCTTTATCATACAGAAACTATTGATGGAGTTTTGTTAGAAAGAGATTGAGAAAAAATCGAGAAGTTTAATGATTTTGAACTTTTATAAAGGAGAAGTATTATGTTAAATGTTGTGTTGTTTGAACCAGAAATTCCTGGGAATACGGGAAATATCATGCGTACTTGTGTAGCAACAGGTACGAAGTTACATTTGATAAAACCACTTGGTTTTTCTTTGGAGGAAAAATATATTAAACGGAGTGGTGTGAATTACATTGAACATTGTGATTACGCAGTGTATGAAAATATAGAAGATTTTTTTAGTAAGAATAAAGGAACGTATTATTTTTTGACAAGATACGGGCATAAACCTCATACGAGTTTTGATTATAGTGATACAAGTGAAAATATTTATTTTATTTTTGGAAAAGAGAGTACGGGAATTCCACCAAAGATTTTAAAACCTTATATTGATCATTGTATGCGGATGCCAATGACGGATAAAGTACGTGCCTTAAATCTTTCTAATACTGTTGCTATTATGGTGTATGAAGCTTTAAGGCAACAAAATTATAGAGATTTATTATGCGATGAACCACATAAGAGTAAGAATTTTATTGAAGAATCTTAGTCTTTTTTTTCTTCTTTTTCATATAGTTTATTATAAAAAATTGAAGGAGGAAATATGGAAATATTAAAAGTATCATCAAAATCAAATCCAAGTAAGGTGGCGGGAGCGATTGCCAATATTTATCGAGAAAGTAAAAGTGTTGAGATACAAACGATTGGAGCAGGAAGTTTAAATCAAGCGATAAAGGCTATTGCAATTGCTCGTGGGTTTGTTGCTCCAAGTGGTGAAAATTTGGTTTGTGTTCCAGCATTTAGTGATATCGTCATTAATGGGGAACAAAAAACAGCTATTAAATTAATTGTAGAAGCAAAGTAGGCTTCTTTTTTT
>CAMUBM010000130.1 GCA_947087145.1 uncultured Mycoplasmatota bacterium | reverse complement strand
TGCATACAATACAGCAGGTGACAAATATGTTTTTACTAATAAATTCTATCGTAGCAAGTTTAGATGGCTTAATTATTGGGATTGGACTTCGACTCTCAAACGTCAAAGTAAACAAAACAAATATCTTAACCATTTTAATAGGCAATTTTTTGATTTATACTCTATTTCTTACTCTATATTATTCTTTTCAATTTACTTTTATGACCAAAACCATCTCCACTATTTTATATTTATTTCTAGCCTATCGTTCTTTAAAAGAAGAAACAAAAAAAGAATACCAAGAAAAATTAAAATTTTGGGAATGTATTCTTCTTACTCTTTCGCATTCTTTAGATGGTACTCTCATTTCTCTAAATTTTGTTTACACTGAACCTATGATAAAAATAGTGACTTACTTTAGTTTATCTTCTCTTCTTATTTTACTCATAGGATATTACTTTGCTAGTGTATTCAAAAACAATAAAAAAAGCAACTACTGGAGTGCTTTCCTTTTTCTACTTCTAGCCATTATTAATCAATTCTTTTAAATAAGTTTCATAAGTATCTAAAACACCCAATAACTCTTCACTAGACTGACAAGAACAAATCTGCATCTTGATTTCTTTTCCTTTAGGCATTCCTTTCAAATAATACAAAATATTCGTTCGAATTTCCAAGAGAGCTACCCTCTCATTTTTATCATTTTTAAGAAGTTCATAATGTCTTCTCATCATTTCAACTTTTTCTAAATCATTGACAAGGAAAGGTTCTTTCCCTTCTTCCAAGTACATAACACAATCACGAATTAACCAAGGATTTCCTAAAATACCTCTCCCAATCATAACCGCATCACAACCTGTAACTTCAAGCATTTGTTTCGCAAGTTCTGGACTTGTAACATCTCCATTTCCAATCACAGGAATAGAAACATTTTCCTTGACTTGCTTAATAATATTCCAATCTGCCTTACCAGAATAGCCTTGACTTCTTGTTCTTGCATGCACAGTAATGGCACTCGCCCCCGCCTTTTCTAATATCCGTGCTACCTCTACTGCATTGATACTTGCCTCATCCCAACCACTCCTAATTTTTACAGTCACAGGAACACTTACTGCTGCAACAACAGCCTCTACAATTTCCCTTATCTTATCAGGATGTTTTAATAAAGCACTTCCGGCTTGGTTTTTTAATGCCACTTTAGGAACAGGACACCCCATATTGATATCAATAATATCTGGATGCATCACTTCTTCTACCTTTTTCGCCGCTGCAACAAAGCTTTTTACATCACTTCCAAAAATCTGTTGGGCAATGGGTCGTTCACTATCATCCATTTTAAGCATAGCAAGTGTTTTTTCACTCTCATAAAAAATAGCTTTGTCGCTTACCATTTCTGCAAAAATTAAACCTACTCCCATTTCCTTAATAATCTTCCGAAAACTTGTATTCGAAAATCCCGCCATAGGAGCCATAACAATTCTATTTTTAATTTCTACATTTCCAATTTTCCACATAATGTCACCATACTCTATTCTTATTTTTGAATGGGTCTTATTACCAACCATTAGAGGCATCCCCACATTTTGCTTTCAATTCATCTTTTTCTATATAAACTAGGTTCTCTTTAACTGTAAAAGGAAGATAGCTTTCATTCTAATCAATATCTTTTATATTTATTACCTTCGTTTTACAGAATCCCCATAATGCATAACTACTTCATCTCCATTATTGAGTCCCAAAGAATTAGAATCATCTGTATCCAAATGAAGTTCCAAAAAACCATTACTACTCACCTTTGTGTAAGCATCCAAAATACAAGATTTATCTCCTTTTACAACAATTTGAACTCGTTCATCGTCTTCTAAACCCATTTTTTTTGCATCTTCTTCATTCATATGTACATGACGATTTGCTAAAATACATGCATTTTCTAAAAAAACATCTCCCCCTTCGGAGGTAAGTTGAATAGAAGCACTACTCTTTAAGTCTCCACTTCTTCGAACAGGAGGTTGTAAATCTAAATACTTAGCATCACTTTTAGAAATCTCCACTTGATCATAATTCCGAAAAGGACCAACAATTCGAACCTCAGGAATACTACCTTTCTCTGTTTTTAAAGTGACTACTTGCTCACTTGCAAACTCACCCATTTGATTTAAATCATACTTTTTTGTAAGGGGTTGATCACCAAACAATTTCCTATACGTTTCCTCTGTCAAATGCACATGACGATTACTTACTCCTACTTTTATCACTCGTTCCATTCTATCTCTCCCTCATACTCCCAAAAAGAAAGTTTTCCATTGATAAAAATAGGTTTTATCTTTCGTATATTTGAAAGTTGAAACCCATAACCATCCCATTCCTTTTTATGAATGATTCCATAATACACAAGAGGGTCTTTCTTTGCTAAAATATCTGCCATTTCTTCATCTACATATACGCAATCTACTAAATTTACACTCGCTAAAATGCATCCTGTTGGATATTCTAAATTTAAATGTTTATAACGTTCCATTGCCTTTTTATCTACACTTTTTCCTGCATGAATTAAAAACTCCCCACGAAATTTTGTCTTCCAAGTACGAAATTCATATTCCTTATACCCCTCTGCAATCAAAGTTGCAAAAGGTTGTTTAATTGTTAATACTTTCATAAGTTCACCTAATTGTATTTTATCATAAAAGTAAGACATAATAAAAGTAGGAGGAAAAACATGAAAAATCAAAATTGCGGAAGCTGTAAAGATTCCAAACAAGGACGTGCTTACATTGACCAAGAAACAGGTTTGCTTTGTGTAGAAATTGTTGAAAAGTACGAAAAACCAAAAGGAAAAAAAGTGCTAGTACCTTATGTCTGCACTACTTGTGGAACGATAAACTGGAAATGTATTGATACAGAAGAAAAAGATTGTTAAAAACTTTGTATACAAAAGGTATAGAAAGTTTTTTTAT
>CAMUBM010000129.1 GCA_947087145.1 uncultured Mycoplasmatota bacterium | reverse complement strand
TCGTTAAAACTCCCGCTAAATAGGTACTTGCTGCAGCAGAAAGCATTTTAGAAACGCCTATTTGTTCTTCTTCGCTAGCAACCCCTAAAGCTTCTATTTCTTTTTTGGCGCGTTTACTTGCGTCTAACTCCACTGGCAAAGTAACGACTTGAAACAAAAGTCCTGTTCCAACCAAACAAATTCCTAACCATAACATTTCCATAGACTCCGCAAGAAGCCCAAGAAAGATAACAAAATAAGAAACACCTGTTGCAAAATGAACAGCAGGAAAAATAAGGCTTCTAAAACGCATATAAGCATAGCCTACTTTATCTTGAATGGCATGTCCACACTCATGAGCAGCAATAGACAAAGAAGCAATACTTGTACCATGATAAACCTCACGAGATAAACGAACCACTTTTCTTTTCGGATCATAATGGTCTGTTAAACTTCCCTTCGTTTCCACTATATAAATATCTGATAAACCATTTTCATCCAAAATCTTTCTGGCTACTTCAAACCCGCTTAAACCTTTTTTATTCTCAATATTTCTATATGTCCCATAATTACTCATGACTAACATTTGTGCTATTGTGGGAACAATAAGCATAGCAAGTAAAATTAATAAATCCATAGTCTTCACTTCCTATAATCATTATAGCATCTTCTTATAAAAAAACTGTGTTAATTTTTAATTTCGTAAGTCGTTCCTTCTCTTGTATCCTTTAAATATACCCCTTGTCCCTCTAAAGAAATACGTATTTCATCAGCAAGAGCATAGTTTTTTTCTTGTTTTGCTCTATTTCTTTTTTCAATTTGTTCTTCGATATAAGAAATATCCACAATAGAAGATACGTCTTCTTTTTTCGTTAAATCAAGAGACAAAACACTATCCCAAGACTCAACCAACGCATATTTAGTTTGATCATTCACATCACTTTTTAATAATTCATAAAGAAGAGTGATTGCATTCGCTGTATTTAAATCATTCCCAATAGCTTCTTTAAAACGATTATCATACGTATCAAAAACTTCTTTATCCACTTCTCCTTCCTTCTTTAAACTTTTAACTTTATTTTTTAACTTTTTATAGGCTTGTTCTGTGTTATCTAAATGATCATAAGTAAAAACAAGGACCTTCCGGTAGGGCGTATTCAAACACATAAAACGGTAACTAAGAGGGTTATAATTTTTTTCTTGTAACAAAGAAACTGTTAAAAATTCTCCCTTAGACTTAGCCATTTTTCCACTTACATCATTTAAATGTTCCCCGTGAACCCAATATTTACACCAATCATGTCCTAAATAAGATTCACTTTGCGCAATTTCGTTCGTGTGATGCGGAAATATATTATCCACACCTCCACAATGAATATCTAAATGTTCTCCCAAATACTTCATACTAATTCCAGAACATTCAATATGCCACCCGGGATATCCTACACCCCAAGGAGAATCCCACTTCAAAGTTTGGTCCTCAAATTTAGATTTCGTAAACCATAAAACAAAGTCCGCTTGGTTTCTTTTAGAAGAGTCCTCTTCCACCCCTTCTCTTACGCCTGTCACCATTTCATCAATTTTATGATTAGTAAGTTTGTAATAGTCCTTCAACTTAGAAGTATCAAAATAAACATTTCCTCCACTTTGGTAAGCGTAACCCATACTTAAAAGTTTTGTAATAATTTTGATATATTCTTCTATATTGTCTGTTGCACGAGACACAATCTCTGGCCATTTAATATTTAAACTTTCTGTGTCTTTCTTAAATGCCTCTGTATAAAATTCTGCAATTTCTAAAACAGATTTATTCTCCCGTTTCGCACCCTTAAGCATCTTGTCCTCTCCAGAATCGGAATCACTAGATAAATGCCCCACATCCGTAATGTTCATAGCTCTTTTTACAGAATACCCCAAGTAATTTAAGGTTTTCTCCAAAACATCTTCAAAAATATAAGTTCTTAAATTCCCAATATGTGCGAAATGATACACGGTTGGTCCACAAGTATACATCGTAACACATGAAGCATCATTTGGAACAAACTCCTCTACACTCCTAGTTAATGTATTAAATATCTTCATATTACAAAACCTCTCTTTATATATTATATTATCATACTTTCTTTTTTCTAAGTTATTTTAATTTAGAAGTGATACTCACAAAAAATTCTTTATTCCATAAATCTAAGCTTTCTACATCTCGAATAAAAGGCAAAACATCATTCTTAGCATCTGCATAATTTATTTCTCCAAACTTACGAACCAATAAATCTTTTACTACATTTATATTCAATTCACAATTTGTATCGATAAAATGAGATGCAATTAATTTATTTTTAAGTAGCTCTAAATTAACACTTATCTGATTGGCTAGAAAAAAAACATAATCGTATAAATCTCTTCCTTTCGTTCTAAAACTCCAATTGCGACACAAAATAGCATGAATTTTACCAGCAAACAGTGACTCTTTATCATACAAATTTACAGAATGAGGACTAGGTAATAATTTGTATTGCACTTCATAAGTAGCACCACTTGGAGGAGCTACATCGACTTCAAACTTTATTTTAATATTCTTAAGTAAATGATCATAAACATGATCATCACTATTTGGAAAAAATTTCAAAATATGTTCTAAAGTATTTCCTTTAACATAAGCTGAAGTAATTGTAGAAGAAATACTTTTTTTCTTTGTACTTATCTCCATATTTAATCCATAAGCTTTTAGTTCTTTTTCAATATATCCAAAATACTTTGTTAAATCAAAATCCGTATTTGGTGAAAGTAAAGCAAAATCTAAATCTTCTGAAAATCTATCCAATTGATAAAAAATGCGAAGAGCTGTTCCTCCATAAAAGGCTGCTTCCCCAAAAAAGTCACCTCTCGACAACCCAGATAATATTAATTCTTGAATAATTTCTTTTAAAGCATTCACCTCATCATTCGTATTTCTAATCTCATATTGATCAAGCATTTGTAAAATTACATTATTCATGTTCATTT
>CAMUBM010000128.1 GCA_947087145.1 uncultured Mycoplasmatota bacterium | reverse complement strand
TATAACCTTACATAAAAGTGGATTGGTACCTACAACGAAATATTTTTTAAGAGCAGAGTCCTTTTACAATTTTTCCACTGAAATGCAAAGATTAATTGAAGAAGATGGGTATACAAGTCTTTCCAATTATTATGGAGGAAAATTACACGAATGCAGTCATGGAGAGGCTTTCTTAAAAGTCGTGCAAAATCGTTTTAGTGATGGAGGCCTTTACATTCTAGACGAACCAGAAGCCGCTTTGTCTCCCAGTCGCCAAATGAGTCTTCTTTGCATGATTGATAACTTAGCCAAAAATGGTTCTCAATTTATTATCGCTACGCATTCTCCCATTCTAATTTCTTACCAAAATGGAACGATTTTAGATTTGAACCAAGATTTTAAAGAGGTAGATTATAAAGAAACAGAAATTTATGAAACCTATAAATTGTTTTTAGATAACCCAGAGAAAATGCAAGAATATCTTTTTCTAAAAGAAGAGGAATGATATAATAAAAAAGAAGTAAAGGTGATTTTGGTATGCGGTTATATTTTTATGGATTGGTTCTATTAATTAAAAAATTTATTTTAAGGAAAAATACTGGAGAATGTATTTTATCTTTTGTAGAAAAAATGGGTGTGGTTTACATTAAATTTGCCCAAATGCTAGCCATGCAAAATGTGGGGAATTTATTTACGGAAGAAGATCGAAAATCTTTATCTAAAATTTGTGACCATTGCAACCCCATTTCCTTTAAAAAAATCAAAAAACAAATAGAAAAAGAATATGGTTGTCCTTTAAATAAAAAGTTTAAAAAAGTATTGGAAACACCTGTAGGTTCTGCCTCCATTTCGCAAGTCCACAAAGCCATATTAAAAAATGGGGATGTTGTAGCCATTAAAATAAAAAGAAAAGATGTAACAAAAAGAATAGAACATGATATCAAACAACTAAGAAAATTAGTTCATCGTTATGGCAGATTTTTTAAATTTAAAAACTATCTTGGAGGAGACACAGCCTTAGATTTATATTTAGAATGGATAAAAGAAGAAACAGATTTTACACAAGAAAAAAACAACATTTTAGAATATTATCATTTTGCTAAATCTGTAAATGGTAGCATACCCGGGACAAAAAATATTGTTGTACCAAAAGTATACAAAAAATTATGTACGGAAAACATCATTGTCATGGAATTTATTTTTTCAAAAACAATCAATCAAATGAAACTAACACCGCAAAATAAAGAAAAGATTTCTAATAGTTTAAATGACTACATTCTATTATCTTTTTATGCTTTATTCCATGATATGCCAGTCACATTTCATGGAGACCCTCATGGAGGGAATATCTATATAGAACAAAATGGCAACATAGGTTTTCTAGATATGGGGCTAATATTCACTTTCACAAAAGAAGAAGTCGCATTTGTAAGGAAATTATTTTTAAATGCATACACTTGTAATGTAGAAGATTTAACTAAAATATTAATGAATTCTTCAAAACAAAAAGATGTTGATGAAGAAAATTTAAGAAAAGAAATAGAAAAATGCTGTAAGCAATTTTCTAAAATTCCTGTTTCTCAATTTTATATGGATATGATTATGGTGTATACTAAATTTAATGCTACACCACCAGTAATCTTTTACAAAATGGCAAAAACGTTTGTATCCTTATTTGGCATGACAACTTTTTTGGAAAATACCAAAACAACAGAAGAATTACTACAAAAACAAATCATTGATTTTTATGTCACAAGAACCATGAACGATATTAAAGAAATTACAAATAATAGCATCACCTTTGTACCTACATTTGTTAAAAATATTCTAACCAAAGGAGTGACCAAAAGTATTGCAGAACAAGTCGTAGTTTTAAGTGAAATGCAAAAGAAAATGACCGATGCCACCGAACACGCAGGAGAAGTTCTAGAACTTGTAAAAAGACAAATGCATTTAAACAAGGAATAACAAAAAATTCGACATTTCTTTTCGGAAACATTTCTTATAATGAAAGACAGAAAAAGAGGAATGTTTTATGAAAGAAAAGGTATGCAGTATTTTTGTGTTGTTTCTTTTTTTATGCCCAATTGTTACAGCAAAAGAAATATACACTTATTTAGAAACAGAAAATATTAGAGAATTAGAAAATATCAGTGCCAATCATATTCTTCTGATCAATCGTAACGACAATAAAATTCTTTATGAAAAAAATAGCGAAGAAGAAATAGCAATAGCCAGTCTAACGAAAATCATGACAGCCTTAGTAACCATTTTGCAAACTGAAAATATTGATGAAGTCATCACTTTAACCGAAGAGGCTTTCGTAGATATCGATGGCTATATGGAAGCAGGTTTTAAAATAGGGGATAAAGTAACTATACGGGATTTACTTTATGGAACCCTTCTTCCGAGCGGTGTTGAAGCTGCCCAAGCCCTTGCCATTTATACATCAAATTCTATAGAAAACTTTGTTTCTTCCATGAACCATCTAGCGAATATCTTAGAAATGAACCATACCCATTTTAGCAATCCAGTAGGACGAGATGTAGACAACCATTCCACATTAGAAGATATGGCTAAACTATTACAATATGCTTTGCAAAATAAAATCTTTTATGAAATCTATACCGCTAAAAAATATACGACAACCAATGGACTAGAACTTAAAAGCACACTTCTTTCTGCTTCCAATAAATACAATTTAGATACAGATTTTATTAAAGGCTCTAAGTCAGGTTACACAAAAAAGGCAGGACTCTGTTTATCAAGTATTGCTGAAAAAGAAGATGCTTCCTATTTGCTTTTAATTGCAGATGCTAAGTACGAAAATGGATTTCCAAATCATGTCATTGATACCATAAATATCTATAAGTATTTTTTTAACAACTATAGTTACCAACCTATTTTAAGAAAAGAACAAGAACTTTCTACGATTTCTATTCTAGATGGTAAAGAAGAGAATTTGACCATTAAAAGTGAAGACAATATTTCTTTGTATTTAAAAAAT
>CAMUBM010000127.1 GCA_947087145.1 uncultured Mycoplasmatota bacterium | reverse complement strand
GTCATGGTAAATGATGAAGTCAAGAATGAAATTCTTGAAGTAAAAGAATTAGAAAAGGGACAAAATCAAATTTTAGATGTTTCTTCAAAGGATATTTCTGATACAGAACTTGAAGTTTTATCTCCAAGTGTAGAAGAGATACCAGATGAAGAAAATAAAAATGTTTCCGAAGTAGATGTGGAAGATACTTTAAAAGAAAAAGTAGATGATAACATATTAGCTTCAGATGATGATGCTTCTATCGTAGATGAATCATCCATGGTAGAAGAAGAGACTATGGAGGATGTAGAAGACGTTTCTACTACTCCTGGTAGTGCACCATCTGTAGAAACAGGGTCTTCCTTAGAAAACACAGATAATATCACCCCTGCAGTTACAGAAGATGTAGTAAATCTAAATGTAACGGATAGTTTAAATGCAAATTTAAATTAAACGTTTAAAAACATATGTTAAAAATTCGAATTTAAAGTAGGGTAGCTCCCTACTTTTTTTGTGTAAGTTTTTCTTTTCTTTTAAAAATACTTATGTTACAATACTTTTAACAGATTTAAGTGGGCAGAACTCCCACTTTTATTATTGATATTGAGGTGATTTATGGAAAGTGCAATAGATGTAATACGAAAGAATATAGAGGGAGTCCTTACAGAAAAAGAAATCATGATTGATAGCATTACTTTTGAGAAGGAAGGGAACTATCACTTTTTACGAATTGTTTTAGATAAAGTGAATGGAATTGATTTGGATACGATTGTCATGGCTACGAATTTGATTAACCCTATTCTTGATAAGTTGGATTTGATAGAAGAGGAGTATATACTTGACGTATTAAGCAAAGAAAGAGGGAATGAATGATGGATGCGAAGGCATTTTTAAAAGCGTTAGATTATATTGTAGAGGAAAAAAACATTAGTCGTGAACTTGTACTTGAAGCAATGGAACTTGCTTTAGCAACGGCTTATAAAAAGAATTTTGATTCGAAGACGAATGTTAGAGTAGAGATTAATCCAGATACAGGAGAGATTAAAGTTATTTCTTATTTGATTGTTGTTGATGATTATGATGATGGAACAGAAGAAGTTGATGATGAAGGAAATATTACTCGTATTCCACCAGAAATTAATGAAGATGCTCAGATTTTACTTGAGGATGCTCAGGAAATAGTTCCCGGTATAAAAGTTGGAGAAACAATTGAACGAGAAGTCACTCCAAAAGATTTTGGACGAGTTGCTACATCAACTGCAAAGCAAGTGATTAATCAAAAAATTCGTGAAGCAGAAAGAAATAGTATCATTGAAGAATTCCAAGATAAAGAAGGCGAAATGATGGTAGGTATGCTTGCTATGGAGGATGCGAAAAATTATTATGTAGATTTAGGTAGAACGAGAGGTATTTTACCGAAAAGCGAAATGATACCTGGTGAAGTTGTTACAATGGGTTCTAGTATTAAAGTATATTTAAGTAAAGTAGAAGCAACCACTAAGGGACCACTTATTTTATGTAGTCGTAAGCATTATGGTTTTGTAAGACGTTTATTTGAAACAGAGATTCCTGAACTTGTGGATGGAAGTATCTTACTTTATGCTTGTGTAAGAGAAGCCGGAATTCGTAGTAAAGTGGCGGTTTATACAACAAATGAAAAGATTGATCCAATTGGTGCTTGCATTGGTGAAAGAGGAAGCCGTATTGGAAGTATATTAAAGGAATTAAATGGCGAACGTGTGGATTTAGTCTTGTATAGTGAAGATCCTGCAGAGTTCATTAAAAATGCTTTAAGTCCTGCCAAAGACGTAATAGTAAATATTTTAGACCCAATGAAAAAAGAAGCACTTGCGATTGTGAATGACGAAAATTTGAGTTTAGCAATTGGTAAAAAAGGAAGTAATGTCAAACTTGCGAGTCGTCTTACAAAGTATAAGATTGAAGTAAAAACTTTGTCACAAATTAATGAAGAAGGGAATAAAGCAGAGTAATAATGCAACTTTGTTAAAATAAATTTGTAAGAGCAGTTTTAAAATAGAAATAGAGTTTACTTTCTAATTTAGAAAAATAAATGTTTTAAGGAGGCACCTATGAAGATAAAAATATTTTCTCATAAAAGTGATCCTGATGGTATAGGAGGCCCCATACTTGCTTCCCTTGCCTATGGGGGAGGGGTTAGTATAACCCTATGTAAAGGAATGGAAGAATTAGATGTTGCATTAGAAGTATTTATGCATGAACAAGAGTATAAAGAGTATGAAAAAATTTTTATTACTGATTTATGTCCTAGTAATTCTTGTTTAGATAGAATTGATGGACTAGAAGAATTAAAAAAGAAAGTTTTTATTTTTGATCATCATCAGTCAGCTATTGATAGAATTCCAAAAGAGTATTCCTTTTTAGTAGAAAAAATAGAAGAAAATCGCGAACCCTGTTGTGGAACCAGTTTGTTTTATCAGTATTTAGTTGACCACCATGTATTAGAAGCAAAAGATTGTATTAAAAGTTTTGTTGCTTTAACAAGGGCCATTGATTTATATGATTTTACTGAAGAAAATAAAGAACTTGCTTATGCTTTGCAACTCATTTATCAGTTTTTGGGGCCTTGGGGTTATTACTAACATTTTTTAGAAAAATGTAAAAAGGAAGATTATTTTTCTTATACAGAAGAAGAACAAGTCTTTATAACTACACAACAATTGGAAAATCAAAAGAAAATAGAAGATTTGTATGATAAAATGTTATTAAGAGAAATTGATGGAATCTGTTATGGTGTATTTGTAACTAACTATGCGTATCGTAATGTATTAGCTGATTATATCAAAGAAAAAAGTAAAGTTGTTGATGCTATGCTGTTGATAGCGGGAGATGAAGAGCGATTTTCTTTCCGTTCTATTCATGAGGATATAGATGTAAATAGAGTTGCTGAAATTTGTGGTGGTGGAGGACATACCAAAGCTGCAGGAGGAGAATTAAATCAAGATACTTTAGAAAGAAATTTAAAGTTTTTGAA
>CAMUBM010000126.1 GCA_947087145.1 uncultured Mycoplasmatota bacterium | reverse complement strand
ACTATCTAATTGCAAACCTTTTTTTATGGCTTCTATTATCTCTTCTCTAGAAGATATATAAAACCAATATTTCTCTTGGTCGCTGATTTCTTTTACAAAAGCATTTTCCTTATTTTGGGCAATTCCATAAGTATAAATTATTTCTGGTTCTTGCAAACTGGTTAGTAATATTTGTTCTTTTTCAGTTAACCAATCTCTTTTTTGTTCCCTTTCTTTATCCCAAACCCATTTTTTATCTAAATTCTGTTTATCTCTTATTTCTATTTCTATTATTCCATAATTTTCTTCTAAAGGATATAGTGTTATTGGATATTTCATTCCCCATTCTTTTAGAAATTCCATATAGTTTTCTGTAATATCTTGCGTAATCGTAAAGAGAGGTTCAGCATCTACTAGTTGTAAATCATAAATCGTTTTGTTTGTCATTTCAAATTTAGCAGAGTTCCCTCTATAACCTTCTGCAAATCCATAAGATTTTGCATAGTATTTTGGAAGGGAAATGTTTTCTTGCAGAGGGGTAATCGTGAAAATTTTTTCATCTCTTGTACTCGTCACATCCCCTATTTTCCCGTCATTTTTATTGTTGAAAAAATCAAAAGTTGACTCTTTTTCTGACTTTTTTACAGTGGGAAGAATGTTTATAGAGGGAAGAAAAGAATGTAAAAGTTCATCTTCCCAATCCCACACATCTTGGTAGAAATCAAAAGTAAAGTCTATTCCTCTTTCAACGGGTGATGGTTCTTCTTTTGCAAAATGAGAAAAAATATCTTTTGTTGCAAGCAATCCAGCGCGAAGATAGAGAAAAAAAATAAAATTCCACAAAAGAACAAAAAGGCGGTTTTTTATTACTTGTTTTTTCGTATATAAACCAGGGATGTTTTTTCTAAGATGTTTCCTTTTTTCTTTTGACATTTGATACATATAATCATACAAACTTTTATATTCTTGGTTTTGTTTCTTTGTTATTTTTTTATCCCTTTCGCAGAGATATAAATGCAAGGCACTCAACCAGTAACTATCGCTTTCTTCTGTTGTTATTCTTCTTGCTTTCTTTAAAAGAGAACGGAAATCATTTACTTCTAAATAGTCATATATACTTTTGCAATCCGTTTCTATTTGTATACCCTCTTCATTAAAAACTTTTAGTACCAGTTTATCTTCTTTTATTTGTATTACTTCGTTTACTTTTCCGTGTTCTTTCTTTTTATAAGTGGTATCACTATTTAAAATTAGAGAAAGTCTTCTTTCCACTCTATTTTTTAATTCCTTTACATCCTTGGTTATTAAAAAGGAAGAAATGGCTTGTTTTATAGATAGATCCTCTATTTTTTCACCAAATTCACTTATAGCTTGTTTGTCTATTTTATAACTTTCTAGTTGTTTTATGATTTCAGATAATTCTTGTTTGTTTACTACAATTACATTTGCTTCTAATTTTTCTTCTATTGGATATTTTTCGTCTTTTTCATAAGGATCTTTTAATTTTAAAAATTTTTTTAAAGGAAGTTCTTTTTGATTTTCTAAGGAAAATGGTAAATCACTTGCCTTTACTATAGTTGCTATTTGGTATCTGCTACAAAACTCTTTTATTCTTTTCAAATTTTCTATGTAAGTATCTAAATTGACTCCTTCATTTTCATAATACAAATAAAGGTAGTTTTTTTCTTTATTCCAAATTTTTTTATAGTAATATTTCGGTTCATTTTTATGATGAATAATATCTACAGGAATTTTTAAAAATTTCCTAATTGCTTCTTGATTTTGTTTTATTTTTTCTATAGGAGCAGTGAAATAATCCATACTTCTAAAGATGGGCAGACAAAATAAATAAGCTATTCTTGATAAAAAAAGGACATTATGCCTGATCAAAGAATATTGTGGTACACTTCGATTGTATTTTTTTGTCACAGCATCATACATATCGCCATATTTTCTAATTGCTTCTAAATTTTTTCTCATGAGTTTCTTTTTGGTCATTTTAACGACCTCTTTTAATACATTTTTTACGTTTTATACTTAAAACTTCGTCTTCTAAATTCAGAAATAATTCTGTAACTATTGGGTCTTCTAAATCTATCACGTTTTGGTCTATTCTGTGTTTGTATAAATAAGGGATATAATCTACAATATCAGAAGCCAGAAGACAATCTCCTCCGTATAAAATAGCATTTAATTTTGCTAATTTCAGAGCATATTTATGAGCACGAATATTGGTCCCTGCAAATAAAGGCTTTTCGTCTAAAGTTAACGCATCAATGGTTTCAAATATTTGAAGCATTATTCTTTCGTCTTCTTCTTTTAACGGAAAACGTCCAATTATTTCTTGGGAACGTTTAAAGTTTTGGTAGTCAAACCGCATTCCTTTTCTTGGAATAAAATTTCCAAACAATAAAATTCTTTTTTCTTCATCGCTTAATTTATCGTATTCTATATACATATCAAAACGATCGCATACTGCTTCTGGTATAGTATAAATTCCTGCAATATCTTTGCTATTTTGGGTAGCAAAAACATAAAAATCATTAAAAGAATATTTTTCACCCTCTATAGTCATTTGTTTTTCTTCTAACAATTCAATGAGAGCAGATTGGACTTTTCCGCTGGCACGATTAAATTCGTCAATTTGTAAAACTTGCATATTTTTTTTGTTTTTCAACTGATTTTGTATGTCACTCGGAAGTAAATCGTTTGTAACAGAGATTCTTTCGGACGGAAAACTATTTGCCATAAATTTAGCTAATGTTGTTTTTCCAGCCGCTGTTTGTCCTGTTAATAGAAGACGACTATTGGTGTCACATACTAATGCTGAAGCAAAGGCATTTTTCACATTGTTTTGCCCTACCAATACTTGGTCTAATCCAGTACGAATAATTTGATACACTTTATAAACATATTCCATTTCTTCGTCGGTTAACATACAACCCCCCCCCCTTAAAGCAGTTGTATTATACCCTCCCCCCGAACATTTTGTCAAATAAAAAGAAACTATCATTATCACATTTTTTAAATTA
>CAMUBM010000125.1 GCA_947087145.1 uncultured Mycoplasmatota bacterium | reverse complement strand
TGTTCTGCTTTTTCGTCGTAGTTTACACCTACTTCTTTTAGAAAAGAAAGCCCAAAGAAGAACAACAAAAGAAAAAGAAGAATGGTCCTTCCCTTTTGGTGTTTTTTGAAATTATTTTTTTGTTTTGTTATCCATTCTTTCATTTTGTCCCTCCTACTTTAATTCGTTTAAATTTTCTGCAATGATAAAACGAGGTCTATGTTTGGTTTCGTTGTAAATTTTTCCTATGTATTCTCCAATAATTCCAATGGACAGCATTTGGATACCTCCAACTAACCAAATGGAAGAAACAATAAATGTCCAACCAGACACCGCATTTCCTGTTAGTTTTACAATTAGAGAATAGAAAAGCATTAGAACACTTAAGAAAGTAATTAAGAAGCCTAGCATGGTAATGAAACGCAAAGGTTTTACACTAAAGGAAGTGATGCCATCCCAAGCAAAACTTAGCATCTTTTTTAATGGATATTTACTTTCTCCTGCAAATCTTTCTCCTCGTTCATAGTAGACTATTTCAGAAGCAAAACCAATGAGTGGAAATATTCCTCTTAAGAATAAATTGACTTCTTCATAGTTTTCTAACTCATTTAGGACTCTTTTACTTGTAAGTCTGTAGTCGGCATGGTTGAATACGATGTCTACTCCCATGATTTTCATAAATTTATAAAACCCTTCTGCTGTAAATTTTTTGAAGAAAGTGTCTTTTTTTCTAGAAGAACGTACTCCATAAACGACTTCTGCTCCGTTAGTATACTTTTCAATCATTTCATCAATGATATGAATATCGTCTTGTAAATCGGCATCCATACTAATTACGATATCTGCATATTCTTTTGCTGTAAGTAGACCTGCTAAAAGGGCATTTTGGTGTCCCTTATTGCGTGATAAGGATACACCTGTAAAATGTTTTTCTTTTTTATTGATTTCTTTAATAAGTTCCCATGTTTTGTCTTTACTTCCATCATTTACGTACATGACTTTACTTTTACTTGCAATTTTCTTTTTGGAAATTAAGTCTTCTATTTTTTCTTTTAATTGTTTTGTTGTTTCTTTTAGTACGGCTTCTTCATTGTAGCATGGAACTACGATATATAAAGTTACATTTTTCTTCATAAAATCACCTAAATTTCATTGATACTATTTTATCAATATATTTGGTAAAAGCAAAGTTTTTTTGAAATAGGAATTTGCTTCTGTTTAGAATTTTTATTTTTTTTGATTTTATCGCAAATTATCACCGAAAAGAGACACAATCACTTCTAAGGGATTTTTTTACTTCTATTTTATGTTACTCTATTCTAGGCGAAAGCGAGGTGTATGAGTTTGAGAAGTAGAGTCAAATGGTTTAAAGATGAAAAAGGATACGGGTTTATTCAGTATACTGATACAGAAGATATTTTTGTTCATTATTCTTCTATTATCCAAAATGGATATAAATCTCTTAAAAAAGACGAAGAGGTTGAATTTGATTTAGTAAAAACCGATAAAGGCTACCAAGCCGCGAATACGAGAAAAATAGAACAGAAAATGTAAAATAGTAAAGTGTGTAAATTAAATATAAAATAAACACACTTTTTCTTTTTTATTTTTTTGTGCATTTTATCAATACTTTTAAATAATTTTTATCTTCTATTTTGTTGATGGCAAAACATTTTTTTCCTAAATCTTTAAAAGAGGCTCCACAATGGTATAGAATTTCTTTGTCTAAAATGATGAAACAATCATGGAATGTTTTAGAAATTGTTATAAAAACATTGGTGTATTGTTTTTGGTATTTTTCTATATCCAATTTAGAAATACGACTAGTAATAACAAATATAGGTAAATCTATCTTGGAAAGAATTTTCAGTAAATTTCTATCGATATAATTATCAATAATCATGATTTCTTCTTTGGCTTTATTTAATAGATCTACTAATAAAGAGTAAGCATCAAAAATTTGCCCTCAAAGAAAATATGGGTATTCTTTTCATTTTCAAGTTTGGAAAATACTTGATCAAATTTAGCATCGTGTTCTATTACTTTTGTTTCTATATAATTTAAACGTTCTCCGTAATTGTTATTTGCTATGTATTTTCTCATAGCTACAAAAGCATCCATAATTTGAATACTGATTTTGGTTGCAATTTTAGATTTTGCTATAATTGCAAGCATGCAAGCATTGCTACTCCTTGTTCTGTAAACACACGCGGATTTTTATACCTTCCTCCTCTTGTTTCTATTTTTTGGTCAAAATTTTTGACCAAAATTTCTTGAACTTCTTTATAGATAATTTCCAAGAAAATTGCTCTGGAAACTTTTCCAAATTATTTTTTACAACTTGATTAATTTCCTTTGTTCCATTTTTACATTGATACAATTTAGCAAGATCACTATCTAACATGACTTGACGACCTTTGACCTCATAAATCATATCTTCTATTTTTACTAACTCTTCTACTTCATTCATAATAAAAACTTCCTAAAGTTAGGAAGTTATACTAACAAAGACAAACGAAATGATTTGTCGGTTTTTGTTTTTTATTTTCTTTCTGACTCAGATAGTAAAGGAATAATAAAACTAAATGGTAGGAAAAGAACAAATACGTATACATACCGCAAACTAAAAGCAATTGGTGTTCCTATCATAATAGATACCCATAATACTATACATGGCGCATAATAGAGTAAATGTTTGTATTTCTTTTTTTGCACCACTAAAACCATAGATAGAAATGACACCCATACAAAAAGTGCTGATGATAAATATACTTTTGGTTCTAGTACTTTTTTTAAAGAAATTCCACTTATTTTTTTTATTCCATCTGTTTGTCTCAAATCGTATTCGTTCTCCCAAATGGTATTTTGAATATATGCAGTATCATTTCCTCGTAAAAAGTTCCAAAAACCTAGGGTTTGTAATAAATAGGCTTCTACATAATTCGAGAAATTCTTAGGAAGTAAGTGAAACCAAAGTTTTATAAATGCTTTTTTATTACTACTAAATGCATAATTATCAAAGTTTTCATGAAATTTTATAGTATCAAAATTGGTAGATGT
>CAMUBM010000124.1 GCA_947087145.1 uncultured Mycoplasmatota bacterium | reverse complement strand
ATACTTTTTTTATATCCCTCTTTTTTCTTAAAATCGGAAACCAAAAATAAAATTTTTTTTTCTTCTTTTTTCTCAGTATTATACATTTCTTCTAATTTCAAGCCCATCCTATTTATGACTTCCGCATTTTTATATGGACTCACTGTTAAAGTGGTACCAAAATAAGCAAAATGATTTTCTAAAGCCAGTTGCATTGTTTTTTCGAGACGCAAATAATAACACTTATGACATCTTGCTCCTCCCTCAGGCTCACTCTCTAATCCTTTAGCCATCTCTTTAAAACATTCATTTTCATAAGGTACATCTAAAATTTTAATTTCGGGAGCATATTCCTTTAAAAAACGAATTTGTTCTGCTTTTCTTTTCAAATACTCACCCTCAGGTTCGATATTCGGATTATAATACAAAATAGTAATAGCAAAATACTCTCGTAAACGAGTGATAACACTAGAAGAACAAGGAGCACAACAACTATGCAACAATAAAGTTTTCTTTTCTTTGAATTGACTTAAGTACTTCTCCATAAGTGCATTATAATTTACTTTTTCCATTTGATTACCTTCTTTATTCTACAACATGCCAATACACATTTCCATTGTCACTATCAAGTTCCAATATTCCTTTAACACCATCTGGAATTGCAGTATAGGTTACCGCATACAAGTTAAGTCTGTCAATATTAATTAAATTAATATACACTTGATTTCCATCATTCATACGAAGTAAAAACCTTGTATCGTCAATCACTACATCTCCACTTTTGTTTTGAGAATATTCGATTTCACTAATCATAGCAAGAGCTTCTGTATCAATTTTAGAAAGTTCCTTAATAAGACGCTCATAAATAGAATCAGGAACAAAATTGATAAGAAAAGGAACGCCTGTAAAAGTACCATCTGCTATTTCTTTTCCATTCGATAAAACATAACTTCCATTATTCCGATTGTAAAAGAGTACTTTTGCTTCTTCAATTTCAATAGTAAGTTTCCCTAACAAATTTTTTTTCACTTGTACTTTATCTACCAAATCCAAAGTAGCAATATTCTTTTTCAAAGTTCTCGTACTATATTTAAATATTTTAGGATAGTTTTTAATATTCGCGGCCAATATAATATCATTGTCAGTTAATAATTCATTACCGATAATCAAAATATTTTTAATCTTTAAATTAGTAACATAATAAAAAGAAAAAAGACCAAAAAAAAGAAAAATAAAAAACAAAAATAAAACTTTCCATCGAATACGACAACGAACCTTTTTCTTAACTTTTTGCATATGTTCCACCTAGTATAATAATAGCAAAAAAAAGAACTATTTACTAGTTCCAATTAATTCTTTAACGGTATTATAAATCGTCTCTGTAGGAGAAGTCATTTTATAGGTATGCATATTTTTTTTTAATTGGTTGGTCTCTTCTTGATTATTCAATAAAGTTCCTACCATTTCTGCTAAAGACTCTTTTGTAAAGCTTTGCTCTTCCAACACTTTAATAATTCCAGCACTCTCTAGTTCTTTGGCATTGTAATATTGATGGTTATTCGCGACATTAGGAGAAGGTATCACAATACTAGGTTTTTCGAGTCCAATAATCTCAAAAAGTACCCCCGCTCCTGCTCTAGAGATCACTAAATCACTAGCAGCCATAATTCGTGGCAAATTATCAAAATAAGGAACAATTTTAATTCCTTTTTTCTTCTCCACTTTTTTCTTAAATTCTTCTAAATTTACATTACTTCCTGCTATGTACAAAATTTCATAATTCTCATGTAAATCACTATTCAAAAAAGCAAGCATTTTGGCATTTAATGATGCACTTCCTAAACTTCCAGCAACATAAACCACCAACTTTTTAGAAACTTGAAACCCAAGCATCGTTTTATCAAGAGGTTGGGCATTTCGAGCTCCATCCAAAGCAGGATGCCCCGTATAAATGACTTTTTTTGCTTTCTTTAAATACTCTATCGAACTTTTAAAAGTGACTCCAACAACATCGGCATATCGACTTACTAAATGATTGACTTTCCCAGGTCGACTATTTTGTTCGTGAATAAAAGTTTTTATCCCTAATTTTTTTGCTGCTTTAATAACAGGATATGTTACATATCCCCCAACACCAATCACTACATCTGGTTGAAATTCCTTCATAATACGAATACATTTCTTGAACGCTTTTTGTATTAAAAATATATTTTTAATATCTCTTTTGATATCCTTTGTAAAACCATAAATTTCTAATGACTCATAAGGAATTTTTCTACTAGGAACGATATCTTTCTCCATCCGATTGTGTGTTCCAATATAAAGAACATTTAGATCTTTCTCCCGTTTTTGAAATTCTTCTAAAATAGCCAAAGCCGGATAAATATGTCCTCCACTTCCTCCAGCAGATATAATGATATTCATAATGACCACCTTGCTACTATTATACTATAAATAAACGAAACTTATTAAAAAAACACAAAAATCAATGTAAAACTCTTTTTAAATAGTTACCACTATATTGTTCATAAAATAAATCTTTATCCAGTTGTCTTGGAAAAACCAACTCCATAAATTCCTCCATCAAAGGATCAGCATGAGAAACAAAGTCGTCAAAAATACTCCATTCGCTTCTCTCTTTTCTAACTTCTTTACAACGTTTCAACATTTTTCTTTGCGAAAATGTATCCCCCACCGCATAATAAACACTAGATAAAACCATGGCAATATAGTTTTCTACAACAAAAGAATCTAAAGTCCCATTAAAAACTCGTACTTCAAAAGAAGAGCCATAAGAATCATTGAATAAATCAAATCCTCGAAAATGTAAGGCATTTTGTTTTTTATCCTTATTTTGATTATTAAAAATATAGTTCTTAGCATCTTTTTGAGTTAATTTTGTATTTTTCATTTGAGAGAACAAAGGAGATGACCATTTAAAAGCACTTTCTCGAACATGACCAAAATTCCCCATCGCACTCATTTTATAAAAAACAGGCTCAAACAAAAGATAAAATAGAAAAAAAGAATACAATTTTTTAAAATCTCTAGAAAAAGGTTTCGCACCAATATGCACGTGAATAGAACACTTCTCATTTACTTCTGC
>CAMUBM010000123.1 GCA_947087145.1 uncultured Mycoplasmatota bacterium | reverse complement strand
GGATTTCCAAATTGAAATTTTTATATAAACGGGATTTCGATAAACTAATTAACATCATGACAAGAAAAAGTTTAAATGGTATTTAAAGTGTGTTAAACTATATTTGGTGTTACTTATGTTAAAAATAGAAAATGTATCTGTAAAAAATGGAGAGAAAGTTATTTTAGAAAATTTTACTTTGGAAATAAAACCAGGAGAAATTCATGCTTTGATGGGACAAAATGGAGCAGGGAAATCTACGATTGCAAAAGTTTTACTGCGGGATGCGCATTATGATGTAAGTGGTTCCATTTCTTTTCATGACAAGAATTTGCTTCTTATGAATACAACGGAAGTTGCGCGTGAAGGTATTTTTCTCGTTATGCAAAATCCTATCGAGATTGCAGGAGTCACGAATGCAGAAGTCTTGCGTACAGCTTTAAATGATAGAGGAATGACTACGGGAAATATTTTGGAATTCAATCGTGAACTCACGGAACATTGCAAACGTTTAGAACTTCCTACTTCTTTCATTCATCGGGATATCAATTATAATATGAGTGGGGGAGAAAAAAAGAAAAATGCATTATTGCATTTATGGATGTTAAAACCTAATTTTTTGATTTTGGATGAGATTGATTCGGGTTTGGATGTCGATTCTTTAAAGAAAGTTTCCCATTCTCTTTTAGAATATTATGAAACGTATCATCCTATTATCTTGGTGATTACGCATCAAAAGACTTTACTTGATATTTTAAAACCGCAATTTGTTCATATTTTACAAGACAAGCATATTGCTAAAAGTGGCGATTTTTCTTTAGCAGAACAAATATTTAAGGAAGGATTTGGGGCAAGCACTATGCGTGGTGGAGAGAAAAATGAATAAAATAATAGTAGAACAAGATGAAGTTTTTTTACAAGAGGAAAGTGTATTTTTCACTTCTGTTCCTACTCGTTTGGTGTTGCATGTCAAAGGAAATGTTTGTCTCGCTCTTTCTTCTATTACAAATTTAGAAGTGTATTTAGAAAAAGGAAGTCATTTACTTTTCGAAATATTTGGCGTTATAAAAAATCAAAATAGTAAAATTATTTTTCATAATGAAGATGATGTTGTACTTGATTTCCATCTTTCTTGTTGGTATGAAGGCGAAAACACTTTAGAAGTTAAAAGTGTAGTGGATCACAGAAATGTTCGTAACTATATTCATATTCGTTCCGTAGAAAAAGAGGGAAGTATACTCATAAAAGCAACAGGAGAGATTTTAGAAAATACGAAAGATACTCTTTATTTAGAAGATATAGGTTCTCTTACGACCCATCAGGAACGTGTAAAGATTTTACCGGATTTGTTAGTTTCTTCTGCTGATGCCATTTGTAACCATAATGCAACAATTAGTAATGTAGATCGTGCTGAACTCTTTTATTTGGAAGGGTTAGGCTTGGAGGAAGAAGTAGCAATAAAACTGATTAAAGAAGGTTTTTTAAACGGGATTTTACAAATAGAAGATTTAAAAAATAGTAGGAGGTGATGATATGCATAGAGAAGATTTTCCCATGTTAAATCAAGATATTGTTTATTTGGATAATGCAGCAACGACGTTGAAACCAAAGTGTGTGATTGATAAAATGGTTGATTATTATTCGAATTATGGAGCAAGTGCACACAGAGGGGACTATGATATTTCTTATAAAGTTGATCAAGAATATGAGAATACAAGGAGTTTAGTGAAGGATTTTATTCATGCGCGGTTTCTAGAGGAAGTGGTGTTTACTTCTGGGGATACGGAAAGTTTAAATGTTATTACGCGTGGTTTTTTTGCCCCTCTTTTAGAGCCAGGAGATGAAGTATTAATTACAAAATCAGAGCATGCTTCGAATGTACTTCCTTGGTTTCAACTGGCAAAAACGAATGGTATTCAAGTACGCTATATTCCTTTGGATGAGGCTTATTATGTAACTCTTGATAATGTAAAAAAAGCAATTACTCCTAAAACTAAAGTGATCAGTTTGGCTTATATTACAAATGTAATTGGAGATATTCGTCCAATGAAAGAAATTATAAAGTTTGCCCATGAACATAATATTTTTGTTGTTGTGGATGCAGCACAAAGTGTTGGGCATATAAAGACGGATGTGCAAGATTTAGATGTTGATTTTCTTGTTTTTTCAGCACATAAAATGTGTGGTCCAACGGGAGTAGGGGTTTTGTATGGAAAAAAGGAACTTTTGGAAAACGTGGAGCCTTTATTACTTGGTGGAGGAATGAATGAATCTTTCGATAATGAGCAAGCGGTGTATTTGAAAAGTCTGCCGACTCGTTTGGAAGCAGGGACCCCAAATGTGGCTGGAGTAATAGGTTTTGGAAGTGCTATTGAATATTTAAACAAAATTGGTTTAGATCAAATTGCTACTTATGAAAAGGAATTGCGTAGGTATTTGATTGATAAATTGATTGCTATTCCACATTTGGATATTATCAATTTGGAGAGTGATAGTGGTATTGTTTCTTTTAATGTGAATGGCGTATTTAGTCAGGATGTTGCTTACTATTTGAATAAATATAATATTTGTGTACGAGCAGGTAATCATTGTGCTAAAATTTTGAAAAAAGAAGTAGGCGTTACAAATACTCTGCGAGTTAGTTTGTATTTTTATAATACTTTTGAAGAAATGGATGAGTTAGTAGAATTGTTAAGTGACAAGGAAAAGATATTGAAGGAGATGCTATAAATGGACGAAAACTTAAGAAGAGAAATCATTTTAGACCATTATCAAAATCCTAAAAATAAGGAAAGTGTAACGGATGAACGTTATTTGAAAGCCAATACGAATAATGAATCTTGTATCGATAATATTGATTTGTATGTTCTTTTGGAAAATGGTATCATTGAGGATATTAAATTTCAAGGAGAGGCTTGTGCTATTTCTACTTCTTCTACCTCTATTATGATTACGAATTTAATTGGAAAAACAATAGAGGAAGCGAAAGAATATATTGCTCATTTTACAGCGATGGTGAATGAAGAAGAGTATGATGAGACAATACTTCAAGAAGGAATCGTTTATAGTAATATTTATAAGCAGAACAATCGTAAAAATTGTGCTTTGTTGCCTTATAAAGGAATTTTAAAAATATTGGA
>CAMUBM010000122.1 GCA_947087145.1 uncultured Mycoplasmatota bacterium | reverse complement strand
TCCACTTTTATAGGTTTTAGTTAAATTTTCTACTTTTAATATTTCCATATCTTTTTCTTTCCTTTCAAGATAAGTATATGGTTTCTTTGTGACTATCAAGTGACATACAAAAAAACAATTTTTTCTACTTTTATAAACCTCTATGTTCTCCAGTAAAACCTCAATCTACATCTTCTATTTTTAGATGAATCTATGTAATCTCTTTTCATTGAAGTTGTCTATTCTTCAAGAAGTCTAGTTTCTTTAGTACTATCTATTACCACTTGCATTTCATGTTTTGTGTTCAATATATCTTCTCTTATCTCCTTAAGTCCCTTAGCAATAAACGATTTTCTTCTTCAAACGATTTATTCAATCATCTAATCTAGCAACAACTGACTTATTTTTCTCCATAATTTTTTCTTTTATTATTTATTATCAAACAATGTTTGAAATTTATTTTACTTTTTTCTTTCCAGTTTCTTTTCTAAAAAAAGATGATTATAAATCTCTTCTATATTGGTACTAAAAAAATCATTGATTTTCAAATCTTCTAAAGAAGAAAGATGATTCATATTGCGTTCTTTATCTCTTATTTTTCTTTTTTCTTCCATTTCTAAAATTTGAGAATAAGTTTTGATTTTTTCTTCTTCTGTTAAATAAAAAGGATGCTTTTTGTCTAGTGGTTGTTCTTTTACACTATTAAGTAGCATATAAAGTTGTAAAATTCGATGTTCTTTTTCTAAAGTTTCTTTTTCTTCTTCTAGAACAATATCTAAAAAAGTAACAACCATATCGTCTAAAGATAACCATCTTTTTTGCCCTGTTTGGTCTGTTATTACCATTTTTTCTATTCCATCTAAAAATCCAAAGAGTAAAAGAAGAATATTTAACCTTTTTAAATAAAAACTTTCTTTTATTCTCTCTTGATCTATTTGTGTTATTTTTAATTCTAATTCGTATCCTTCCTTTTCATATTCTTTCATTTGAGCTTCAAAAGCATTCTCTTTGAGTTTTCTTTTTCTGTAAGCTTCTAAACATTGTTTTCTTTCTTCTTTGTTTTGCATTAATTCTTCTTGAAATTTTTCTTTTTGTTCTTGTTGTTCTTGTTGTTTTAAGAAACTTTCTTTTTCTTTTTTCCTTATCTTAATCATTTGTTTTATACTTCTTCTTTCTGCTCTGGTAAGAAGAAATATTGCATGATCATTCATAAGGCTCCCTCTCTTTCTTTTTTCTATTTTATTTATATGAAAATAAAAAAAAGAGGAATAACGAAAATAACTAATCGTTTTTTCCTATCCTTTATATAATCCACCATTTATATGCATGACTTGTCCTGTTGTATAGGAGGCATCCTCGCTTGCAAGGTAGACAAACATTGGGGCCAGTTCGAAAGGCTCTCCTGCTCTTTTCGTTGGAGCATCGTAACCTAAAGTAGGAATTTTTTTGGCTTCCCAACAAGCCGGCTGTAAAGGTGTCCAAAAGTATCCTGGAGCAATGGCATTTACTCTTATATTTTTATCTGCTAGGTTGGTGGCTAAACTTCTAGTAAAACCTACAATAGCCCCTTTACTAGTTACATAATCAATGAGTTCTGGTTCTCCCATAAATGATGTAATGGATGTGACGTTAATAATAGATGCTCCGGGTTTCATTTCTTTTAGAGCACTTTTTGTTAGATAAAACATGGAGTAGATATTGGTTTTCATGGTAAAGTCAAATTGCTCGTCGCTAATATCTAGTAAACTTTTTTGTTGGTATTGAACTCCAGCATTGTTTACTAAAATGTCTACTTGTCCATAATGTTGAATGGTTTCTTTTACAATATAATCACAGAAACTTTTCTGTTTTATATCTCCTGCAATAAGAAAACATTCTCCTCCTAAAGAATTAATATAGTTTTTCGTATCATTGGCATCTTTGTGTTCATTCAAATAAACAAGAACAACTTTTGCTCCTTCTTTAATGTAACTCACTGCAACAGCACGACCAATTCCTGAGTCTCCTCCAGTAATGATTGCAACTTTATCTTTTAGTTTCCCTGCCGCTTTGTAGTCGGGATTATCAAAAATGGGTTTAGGATTCATTAAATATTCCATGCCTGGTTGTGTATTTTGATGTTGGGGAGGAAATTCTATTTTATACTTTGTGCATTTATATCCGTACCCAGAATCATCGATATATTTGAGTCCATAATCCTCTCTTCCATTTTTATCTTTAGAATTGTAATATTTGTAGTCCATTCTTTCACCTCTATTTAAAGATATGAAAAAAAGAAAAAGATAGTCTATTCTCCTATCTTTTATTATCCATTGGCTGCCCCAGTAGGATTCGAACCTACGGAATGTCGGAGTCAGAATCCGATGCCTTACCGCTTGGCTATGGGGCAATGAAAAATTAATTTTCGTTTTGTTCGTTTAGTTTTTCTTTTATCATTAAAATCAAATCAAGAGGACCATCTATTTTACGTAGAGCAATTAAACCATCTTGTAATTTTCTTTTTAAAGGTAATTTATCTTTTATCTCTTCTGCCATTTCCTTTAAATTTATATTAGAAAGAGAATGGAGTTTTAAAAAATCTTTTATATATTCTTCAAGGTCTTTCAAAACGTATTCTTTTAATTTATATTCGTCCATTTCTTGAATGCCAAAATAAGCGCCAACCAATAGTTTAAATTCATCTTCTGCTGACATGGCTCCCCTCCTAATAAATAAAAAACCCAGAATCATCTGGGATTATTTCAAATCTGGTGGAGAATAAGGGATTCGAACCCTTGACCCCCACGGTGCAAACGTGGTGCTCTAGCCAGCTGAGCTAATTCCCCAAAAGAACAAGATTATAATAACATAACCTATTTTGTTTCGCAAGTACTTTTTTCTAAAAAAGTTCTAAAATTACATTTCTTTTTCTTTTAATGTAATTAAACCTTTTTCAACTTCTTCTAATGCTCTTCCTAATTCTTTCTTATTGTAGTATTCATTTTCTTTCATTTGGTAATGATTGTTTTCACTCATTTGTTTACTTCTTATCGAAGCAACGTGTACCAATTTGTATTTGGAATCTACAATATTTAATAGTCTATCAATTGATGGATATAGCATAATCAATCACGTCCTTACAATACTATCATACTAAATATCATGTAAACATTACAACTTTTTCGTCATTTTTTGACATATCTTTTACAAG
>CAMUBM010000121.1 GCA_947087145.1 uncultured Mycoplasmatota bacterium | reverse complement strand
TATATAAAGAATTCAATCGAATAGAAAATTCTAAATCTTTATCAAGTAAATAACCATTTTCTAGTAACTCAAATTCCTCATTCGTCATAAAAAACACCCTCCAAATATAACCCCTTCGCCGGTGCACAACGAAGTTGATAATCAAAATCTTGTTCCTTTAACATTTTCTCTAACAAAATTAGTTCACATTTTCCTTCCGTATAATCAAGCATGGCTCCCACTAAATTACGTACCATATATCGATAAAAACTTTTGCCTACAAATCGTATCAAGATTTCTTCTTCTTTTTCCATAACCTGTACATCATAAATTGTTCCATTAGAATTATCTCTTTCCCCAGAAACAAAATTATGAAAGTCATAACTTCCTACAAAAACTTTGCCGCATTCTTTCAACTTATCCACATGCAATGGTTTGTTATACTGCAAATAATAATCTTCTTTCATAGGACTAAACTGCCCTGTCCATATCTTATACACATAACTTTTCCTTTTCACAGAAAAACGTGCATGAAATGTATCATCAACTTTTTTGCAACATAAAACATCAATATAAGGATGCACAATAGAATTTATTGCAACTAGTAAACGTATCTCGGGAATTTCAAAATCTAAATCAAAATGCACTCCTTGACCTAAAGCATGAACACCTACATCCGTTCTCCCCGCTCCCTTAACAACAACGGGACTTTTATTAATAATTGACAATGCTCTTTCCAATTCTCCTTGAATAGTTTTTTTACTGCTTTGTCTTTGAAATCCAAAAAAATGACTTCCATCATAAGAGACTTTGATAAAATAACGCATAATTACACTTCCCTATAAATAGCTTTAATCAATTCCTTCATATCAGTATAAGGAAGTAACTTTTTTCCATTTTCGTTTACAAACTTCACAAATTCTACTATTTTAGGAGTTCCAAGTAATTCAAGTAGTCGTTCTTCATAAAAGTTTGGAGCAACAAATACTTCAAGTTCCTCTTTTTCATTTTTAACAACAATTCGGTCTGCAAAATCGACTAAAAAAAGCAATTTACTATCTAATAAAACAATTGTCTTACCATATTTTAAAACCAATTTTTTAAATAGTTTTTTAAAATAGGCAAGTTCCTTTTCCATAAAATAACAATCAAATTGATATAAAACTATCGTATCTACATTTTGAAGTAACAATATAGCTAGTTCCACTTTCAAAATCTCTGTACTTGATAAAACATTCATTTTTTTTACTAATACATCACTAGACAACAAAACCATTTTTAAACTATCTATAACTTTTTTCTCCGTAGAAGATGAAGAAGAAAAAATATAATCACTCACCAAAATACTTTGATAATATTCTTTATATTGTACACAACAAGTCTCATTAGATTGCAAAAAGGTAGAAATAGAAAGACCACAAAAAGCATTCACTTTACCCTTCTTTACCAATGTATTTATTTCCATAAGGCACCTACCATTTCTTCTTTAGTTAAATAGATGTCTTCAAGTAATCCATATAATTTTAATTGTAAAGACAAATCCACATAAAAAGGAAGACCCACTCCTAACCGCTTCAATATCTTTTCTTTCATTAACACCTGTAAAGTTTTTCCTTCCATAGCAACCTTGCCTTGATCCATAACAATCATATAGTCTGTTTGCAATGCTTCTTCAATGTTTTTAGAAACTACTACTAAAGTAATTTTATTTTTCTTCACATAATCATAAACCTTTTTTCTATTTTTTTCATTCAAAAAAGACAAAACTTCATCGACAAAAATCAAATCAGGATGTGCTACTATGGCATGACAAAAAAGAAGCAATTTTTTTTCTTCTAAAGAAATTGAATTTGGGTCTTTTTTAAGTAACTTCTTTGATAAAAAAGTAGAAACAAGTTTCTTATCCTCTTCTTCCAACAAAATATACTTAAGCTCATCCTCTACAGAATTCGTATAAAAAACATTTCGATCAAAAACAACTTCCGTTTTACCCTTACGATTTATTTTACCACGATACTTTACCTTTTTAGCAATTGCTTTTAATAGCAAAGTTTTTCCACTGGCACTTGTTCCGCACAAAAATACAGAAACTCCCTCATAAAAGCATAAAGAACCTATATTTAATAACTGTGTACCATTCACACACATCTGCAAATCACTAATTTCCAACAACTTCTTCATATACATCACTTAAGTTCCTATTATAAAAAAGAAATAAAAAAAAGCAAAGGCTTTTTTTAAATTTATTCCTCTGCACCTGGTAATTTAATGATCACTTCATTAGGCAAAGAATACAAATACTTTTCTCTAGCATAACGAGCAACATAATTTTGATCCTGTAATTTTGTAATCTCCGATTGTAAAGACTCCTCTTCATGTAGTAAATTATTATATTGATTAGACAACAAAGCAATTTCATTTTTATTTTTTATAATTTGACAAAAATCTTTAAAAACACTCGTAATAATAGTTGCCACTAGTAATAAAATCAAACATGATAAAAAGGTCAAACGTCGTTTTACTTTTTTTGTAATCTTTTTACTCTTCATGACAACACTCCTTACCTTATAGGAATTATAGCATTAATAAATTAACGTTTCAATTTATTCCCTATAACTTTACATATTTTGCGTAATTTTTTACAATACGCCCAGCCAAACAAAAATCCACAACACAAAAGAAGCAAAAAATAAACATGAATAATTCCATAATTAATTTTATACATCAATAAAACATACAATAAAGCAATATCTATAATGTAAATAAAAGTAATAGTATATTTAATAAAAATAGAATGTTTTTTTATCATTTTATAATTGAGTAGACTAGTAAAATAAAAGAAAATACCAAAAAGAAAAGAAAACAAAAAAGAAAGAAGTTGTAATTTATGATTCATTACTTAAATAGTTTTGTAAAAAAACTTTCCTTATCCTGTTTATTTTCTCCATCCAAATACGTAAAACTATTGATTTTTCCTTTTATTTTTACATTCCCATCATGCGTATCCAAGCGTAATATTTCTAAGCCACTACCTTTAAGTAAAATAATTCCCATGTTACTTTCCATTAAAAATTCTTCATTATCAAAACTAGTAATCTTTTTTATGCCAGACAAGAATATTTCTCTTCGATCTGTAATTTTAAGTTCATGTCCACCAATTAAAAGATTGTCCACTTCTCTATCCATAACTAACACGCTCCCTAGAAAAGAATATGAACAGAAAAGAAAAAATAGTACAAAAAAA
>CAMUBM010000120.1 GCA_947087145.1 uncultured Mycoplasmatota bacterium | reverse complement strand
AGATTTACATTTTTTTTGTATATTTTATAAAAAAATATAGATTTTATGAATTTATATGCTATAATTAAGACATACTAATAGAAGAAAGAGGTAAGTAAAATGAAAAAAGTGATAGGCTTAATCGTTTTAGCAATGATGGTAGTATTACCAATGAGTGTAAAAGCAGACATTATATTTGAAGAAAGTGTAAAAAATCCAAATAAAGGTTTACCAGGAAGCAAGGATGGATTTTATTGTGATGCAATTGATAAGACAACCAATACAAAAACTTGTTATATTGTAGGTCGTTTAACAGGAGGAAGTACGATTTCATCGTTTAGTGGTACACTAGAAATGCACTATTTGACTTTGAAATCCGTAACACCAAGTTCTCCATGGACAAATGAATCTGTTGGTACTAATTTAAAATTTACAGCATCTAGTCCAGTATCTAGTGCGCAATTTACTATAGCAACCCTTGTTTTTGATGTCGCTCCTGATTATGTACCAAATGGTTGTTATGTAAATTTATCTCCTTGCTATGATGAAAACGGAAATTATGGTTGTGGAAATAAAATTACTGTAGAAGAAAGTTATACTTGTCGTGTTGTCGGTGGAAAATACTATGGTAAAAATGGTAATGAAGTAACAGAAGCTGTTTACAATGCTGAGTGTGTAAGTAATCCTCAAACAGGTAGTTCAATGCCATATCTTGTAATCGTTGCTGGAATTGTTTTAGCAGTAGGCGTATTTACGATTTCACGTAAAAATACAAAATTATATAAGATATAATAAAAAGATTAAAATCTCCTAGAAATGGAGATTTTTTTAGTTGCTTTAAAGTACAAAAAATTCTTGTATTTTTTTTCATATTTATAGGTTGTCCACATATAGTTTTTTAGGAGGACAATTTACTCATGAATATACAAGGATTGACAGAAGAACAAGTAGAAAAAAGTCGTAAAACATATGGAGACAATGCACTCGTAAAAAAGCAAAAAAATAGTTTTTTAAGGCTACTTTTAGAGTCTTTAGGAGACCCAATCATTAAGATACTTTTAATTGCTTTGGCAGTAAAAGTCGTCGTTTTGTTTAAGAACTTTGATTGGTTTGAAACAATAGGAATTCTAATTGCTATTTTTCTTGCCTCGTTTATTTCCTCTATTTCGGAATATGGAAGTGAAGCCGCTTTTGAAAGACTTGGTGAGGAAGCAGCTATGATAAAAGTAAAGGTGCGTCGTAACGGAAGTATACAAGAGATTGCCATTCATGAAGTAGTGAAAGAGGATATTGTTCTCTTGAATACAGGAGATAAAATTCCTGCGGATGGGTATTTACTTGAAGGAAGTATTTATGTGGATGAGTCTTCGATTAACGGAGAAGCGAAAGAAACAGAAAAAGTCGCTGTTGTAGGACAATTAGAGGACAAAAATAAAGTGTATCGCGGAACGATTGTTTATAACGGAAATGCACTTATGAAAGTTACAGAGGTAGGAAGTAATACATTCTATGGCCGTCTTGCTAGTGAACTTCAAGAAAGGGAGCCCGTGAGTCCATTAAAATTACGTCTTAGAGGACTTGCAGGAGTTATTAGTAAAATTGGGTATATTGGGGCGGCTTTGGTAACATTTTCCTATTTGTTTTCAGTAATCGTAATTGCAAATGGTTTTCAGGGACAAGCTATTCTAGAAACGCTTGGTAATTTTAATGTGATGTTTGACCATTTGTTATATGCTCTTACACTTAGTGTCACAATTATCATTGTTGCTGTGCCAGAAGGTCTACCAATGATGATTACTTTGGTTCTTTCTAGTAATATGAAGCGAATGCTTAAAGAACAGGTTTTGGTTCGAAGGTTAGTAGGTATTGAAACAGCGGGAAGTTTAAATGTACTTCTTACGGATAAAACGGGAACTCTTACGAAGGGAAAGTTAGAAGTAACTTCTTTTATTAGTGGAAACTTAAAAACGTATAAAACGATTGCCTCTTTAGAACGAGAGAAATTCTATTCAAAAGTGTATCCTTCGTTTTATTATAATAATGAAAGTAACTATACACAGGATGGTGAAGTAATAGGGGGAAATACAACCGATAGGGCTTTGTTAAAGTTTTTAAAACAAGAGAATTCTACGTATTCTTATAAAGTTTTAGATAAAATTCCTTTTTCTAGTCAAAATAAATATTCTTTGGTACAAGTGAATGATCCAGAACATACCATTTTTGTTAAGGGTGCTGCAGAGAAAATTTTAAGGTTTTGTACAAAGTATTTGGATGAAGATAATCGGGAGAGAACTTTAGTCCATAAAAAAGAATTGGAAAGTAAGATTGATACTTTGACGAAAAGTGGAACGCGAGTTTTAGTTATGGCGTATTCAACGAAAGATGTTCAAGAAGAGTTACATGATTTAGTTTTTTTAGGGATGCTTGCTATTCGGGATGAATTAAGGGATGAGGCACGAGAAGGTATTCATTTGATTCGGAGTGCAGGTATTCAAATGATTATGATTACTGGGGATCATCAAGATACAGCAACAACTATAGCAAAAGAAGCGGGGTTACTATGTGATGCTAGTGATATAGTACTTACAAGTGATGCAATGAAAGCAATGACTGATGCAGAGTTAAAGCGAATTGCAACACGTATTCGGGTGGTTGCTCGAGCGATGCCTACAGATAAGAGTCGTTTGGTTCGGGTTTTGGAAGAGATGGATTTAGTGGTTGGCATGACAGGGGATGGTGTGAACGATGCTCCGGCGTTAAAAAAAGCAAATGTAGGTTTTGCCATGGGAAGTGGAACGGAAGTTTGTAAAGAAGCCAGTGACATTGTTATTTTGGATGATAATATTTTATCGATTAGTAAAGCTATTTTGTATGGAAGAACTATTTTTAAAAGTATTCGTAAGTTTATCATTTATCAACTTACTTGTAATATGTGTGCTCTTTTGATGTCTATTTTGGGACCTTTTATCGGTATTAATACGCCGATTACGATTATTCAGATGTTGTGGATCAATATGATTATGGATACGTTTGCAGGACTTGCGTTTTCTTTTGAACCGGCTTTGAAGCGTTATATGTTTGAACCACCGAAGTCAAAAAATGAACCAATTATTAATGGTTATATGTATGGGCAAATTATTTTTACGGGAAGTTATTCTGCTCTTTTATGTATTTTATTTTTAAAGTTGCCTTTGTTTAAAGAAATTATTAGAACAGGAAATGCTTATCAATATTTAATGACGGCTTATTTTGCTTTGTTTATTTTTAT
>CAMUBM010000119.1 GCA_947087145.1 uncultured Mycoplasmatota bacterium | reverse complement strand
TTCTGACTTTCTCACGACTATGACCATCATACCAAACTCCAAAGAAAAAAGATACTTCTACTCCACAAAGTATCTTAGTAATTGGCAAATACATAATCACTCACTGCCCGGCTAATATATCGATTAATATATGCAAAATAATCTGTTTTTCCTTCATAATGATTTACATTAGGACTAATAACAACCATACTATATTTGGCATCATCATATGGAGCATACATGGCATACGTATTGGTAATAGTTAAAATATCCCCTACACCATCTTGATTACTATCAAAATACGTCTCACTTGTCCCCGTTTTACCCGCCGGACGAAAAGCAACATCCGTATAGCCATATCCAGTACCCAAATTCACCACTTGATAAAATCCCGTTTGAATTCGCTCAAAATAAGTAGAGTCCAAAGCATACGTATTCAAGACTTCTGGCTCTTTTTTTACTAACACATTTCCCTCTTTATCAGAAATATGATCCAAAAAGGACAAACGCATTCTAGAACCATTATTTGCAATCGTATTAATATACTGCATCAGTTGTAAAGGGGTATACGTATCATACTGCCCAATGGCAAAGTTTAAAAGTAAATCAGGAGCAATCGTACTTCCTTTTATTCCTGTCACTTCCTTCGGTAAATCAATACCCGTTTCTACCCCCAAACCAAACTGAGAAAAAGTATTCCGATAAATAGTAAATTCTCGTTCTGAAACATTCATTTTCATATTATAAGAATACGAATATCCTGCGAGTTTAATGGCTAGTAAAAATTGATAATAATTAGAACTTGTCTTTAAAGCCGTAATATCGTCAATAAACCCTAAGCTCTTATAAGAACACTTCTGTGGTACCAAATAAAGTTTCACACAAGCATCCTTAATTTTCTTTCCTATATCAACAAGTCCCTCTTGGTAAGCCATGGCCATACTAGCACCCTTAACAACACTCCCAACCGTAAAAGAAGAATTGGCAACATCACTCTCTGCATGAACAAACACATCCTCTCCTACCATTTTAAGACCCACCACCGCTTTCATAGCCCCTGTCTTCGTATCACTAATCAAAACATAACTCCCATTATAATATTCCGTATTCGGTAAAGTCTTTCCCTTTTTAATTTGCTCTTTTACAATGGCCTCAATTCCAAGTTGCATATCTATATCAATACTTAAAACCAAATCATTGCCACGTCTTCCTTCCGAAACTTGCGTTAACGTTCCATCTTTATTCACTTTATAAGTATCTTTTTCCCCACGTAAATAGGTATCATACTCTTTTTCTAAATAACTAATTCCTACAATATCATTAGAAGCATATCCCTGATTTAAATACATACTTTCCTCTTCCTTAGGAATACTTCCTACACTTCCAAACAAACTTTTCAAAGTACTTCCATAAGGATACTCACGAGCAAAAAACATTTCATTCGTAACTCCCATAATCTTTTCTTCCAAAACAGAAGCATACTCACTTTCCGTAACATCTTTCTTAATCACTTTAGCATCGTAATAATATCCTCTATTCATTAAAGTATACACATAAGCA
Organism: uncultured Mycoplasmatota bacterium; assembly: GCA_947087145.1. Classification (GTDB taxonomy): domain Bacteria; phylum Bacillota_I; class Bacilli_A; order RF39; family UBA660; genus MGBC108787. The sequence continues at coordinate 1,712 of CAMUBM010000119.1, read as the reverse complement.
ATCTTTTTATCCTGCTCTGAAAAAACAGACAAAACTTCTTCCGTAATCCGATCCAACTTTAACAAATACAAATCTTGACTATTCAGTTTTCTTTCCTCATACAAGCGATACTCCTCTTCTGTAATTAACTTCTTAGCCTCCATAGGATACTTTACCATCCAAAATTTTTTTAATTCAAGTAAACTAGCACTCTCCTTAAGTGAAAGCAATTCGGCAAGTAAAGTCGCTACTTCCATTTCTTCCTCTATAGAAATATCATTCAGTTTTCGATACACAATCGTTTTTACTCCCACATTATCTACTAAAACTTTTCCATGAATATCTAAAATTCTTCCTCTTGGTGTAGACAAAGACTCAACATACACATTGGTTTTATCTTGATACACTTTTTCGTAATACTCTCCCCTTACAAAAACCAAACGATACAAAGAAAAAATCGTCCCCAATAAAAAAAGAAAAATAAACAAGAAATACATCTTTTTCATAAAAAACACCTACTATTAGTATTCAAAAAAAAGAAAATTTCATACAATAATACTAGGTGGTATTATGTTTAATATAATAGAAAGATATATGAATAAACTAACAAAAGACGATATTAATAACTTTGCTCTAAAAAATAACATCTTTTTAACGGAAGAAGAATTGGATTTTACTTATGTTTTTGTGAAAAAAAATTGGCAAACTGTCATTGCCAACCCAAATGCCCTAAATCTAGAACGTTACCAAGATAAATTTTCTGAAGAAAATTTTATTAAAATCAAAAAGTTATTTAAAGAATACTCTACTCGATACAAAAATTATTTATAAAAATTCATAATATCTGAGAGCAATTGTGAATTTTCACGTCCCGCTTTTAAACTTTCAATTTCAAATTTATAAGGGGGATACATGCGATCTACATAAGGTGTTTCTAAAATTTTAGGAACATCTTTTAATTTTTCGTGTTGTACGACATTATAAAGAGAGACAAAACCAATCGTTCCCAATCCCACATTTTCATGCCGATCTTTATGAGCACCACGCACATTTTTACTATCATTCAAATGCACACAATGTACTATTTTTAAACCAATCACTTTGTCTACTTCTTCTAACAAAGCATCAAAATCACGAACATCATAGCCTGCATCATTCATATGACATGTATCCAAACAAACACCAATATGATTAGAATGAACTCCATCCAAAATAGTTTTGATTTCTTCCAAAGTACACCCACACTCTGTCCCTTTACCAGCCATCGTTTCCAGTAAAATCATCGGCGCATCCTCTTCAATAATAAAGTTTAAAGCCGCACTAATATTTTGCAAAGCAATTTCTCTTTCAATTCCTACTGCACTTCCAGGATGCACAACAATGTAAGAAATGCCTAGTTCTTTACACCTAGAAAGTTCCTGTTTCAAAAAATTAATACTAAACTGCCATTTTTCTTCGTCTTTATTATTCGCTAGATTGACAATATAAGGAGCATGACAAATGACATTTTTTAAATCGATACCATTTTCTTTCATAAGACTCCATGCTTGTTTGGTTAAATCCCTATCCAAAGATTTACGTATCGTATTTTGAGGAGCACCTGTATAAAACATAAAAGCATTGGCACCATAAGATAATGCTTGCTTTGTACTTCCTAACAATTGTTCATTTGTAAAATTAACATGACATCCTAAAATCATTTATATCACCACAAATATTATCTCATAAAAAGA
>CAMUBM010000118.1 GCA_947087145.1 uncultured Mycoplasmatota bacterium | reverse complement strand
TCTATTATTATTTCCATATTGGTTGCTCGTAAATCTGTATTGCTTCCAATTACTTGGGCAATGAATTGTAATAGACATCCATTTTCCATATTGGGATTTTTGACATTTTCATTTTCTATTAAAAATACATCTATAATGTTAGGAAGCCTTTTCAAATTAAATTCATAGGCATTATAGACTGTTGGAATTAGAAAGTGTTTGTGTTCTTCGTTTATTTGACGTATTATTTCGTCCCAATACTTATCTAATATTTTTTGTACAGAGTATACTTGTAAGTGATTGAGATTATAGTTTTTTGTCATAATTCCAAACTTGTTTCCAATCATTGCCAAGTCGACTTCTACACAAGGAAAGCCTACTCTTTTCATGAAATGAGAGTAAAATAGTTCTTTATATGCTATGTAATTATTTTCTAACTTAAATAAGTATTCGTTTTCTCCATCTGTATACCAAGATTTTGCATATAGAGAGGGTGCAATTTCTTTATTTAACTTTTTCAATTCTCCCATATTGAGATAACCATTTATTCTTTGCATTTCTATCACAATTTGTTATTTTATCAAAATCTTGTAAAAAGTAAATAAAAAAACATCCTTTGTTTAGAATGCTTATTTTACAAATGGTATTAATGCCATAAATCTTGCATATTTAATTTGCTCAGCAATATGTCTTTGGTGTTTTGCACATGCACCAGTCATACGTCTAGGTAAAATTTTTCCTTTTTCATTTATGTATTTATTGATAATCATTACATCTTTATAATCAACGCTTTTTCCAGCACACATTTGGCATATTTTTTTCTTTTTTCTACGAAATTCTGCCATTTTTAGTATCTCCTTTCTTAGAATGGTAAGTCATCATCGCTTAGTGCAACTTCTTCGCCAAAGTCTTTGAATGGGTCTTCTGAAATATCAGAGGTTGGCATATCGTTACTTTGGTTTGCATTAAAACTTTGTTCGTTATAATTGTTATTATTGTTGAAACTATTATTATAACTATTATTATCGTTTTTTGAACCTAAGAATGTTACATTGTCGCAGATGATATCGGTTGTGTATCTTTTTGACCCATCTTGGGCATCATACGAACCTGTTTGGATTCTTCCATCTACCGCCACTTGTGTTCCTTTTGTACAATATTTCGCTATATTTTCTGCTTGTTTACGCCATGCAACACAATTGATAAAGTCTGCTCCTCTTTCTCCATTTTGATCTTGGTAAGTACGAGTGACTGCAATGGTAAATCTTGTTACATTCATTCCACTCATGGTTGTACGCATTTCTGGGTCTCTTGCGAGTCTTCCTATTAAAATTACTTTATTCATCTTCTTACTCCTCGTCTAATCGAATGATTAGATGTCTTAAAATGTTTTCATTAATAGATGCTTTACGATTTAATTCGCTAATTGCACTATTCTCTGCTTCTATGTTCATTACATAGTAGTATCCGCTGATTTCTTTTTTAATTGGGTAAGCAAGTTTCTTTTCTCCAAGTTCATTCATTTCAGTTACTTTTCCTTTGTTATCTGTAATAATTTTTTTCATAGTTTCCGCAGTCTTTTTGATTTCATCACTTTCTTGCGTAGCTTTTACAATGAACATTACTTCGTATTTTTTCATTCTCTACACCTCCTTATGGTCTATTTGGCTTTAGATTTTACTAAAGCAAGGAGTAATTCATTACTCGCCCTAGATTATAACAGAAAAAACATTTGATGTAAATGTTTATTTTCTCTAATCTATTGTATTCTTTTCCCTTTGTTTTATGTTCAATCCTTATCGGAATAAGGGAGCCATTGTTTTCTAATCATTACATTGGTTTCTTCTTTGTTTCTTTTTCTGCCTTCATATGCTGGTATAGTCTTTTTAAAATTTTCCATAGTCAAATTTTCTGGTGTTGATAAAAGAAACCGAATGATTTCAAAGTATCTTATTTGCGTTTTGAAGTTATCCAATAAACATGAAAATTTTTGAAAATGAAATATTTTTAATTCTAGACATTCTAGCAACCAAGGAGAAAGACTTTTAAAAATTGTTTCAAATTCTTCCTCTTGTGCTCTTTTTTTATCTAGTTGATACATTTTAAATAAGTTCCCTGCTTTTATTTTTTGCATCAATATATCTTCTAGTTTATAAGGTACTCCCTTGATAGTTATCATTTTAAACAGTGATTGTATTCTTTTATCCATATTTCCAATTTTAATATAAATTTTATTTAATCTTATATCTAAAATTTCAAAAATAATGCCATACCTTTCTCTTTTTAAGTTCAATTTGTTTAATATATCTTCTTTATTTTGATTAAAATATTCTTCTTCATTTTGATATGCATACGTTTCTTTGTCTAATTTATTTATGTAATTTTGTCGATATACCAATTCAACATCTTGTTCTTCTAAGCCTATCGTATGGAGATTTATCACTAAATAACCATATTCTGTGTTCATTTTCTTGTTAAACTTTCTTCTATTTCTAAATCGAAAATTTTGTTTTCTCTGGCTAGACGAACTAAGTGATTGGCTTCAAAGTTAATGATTTCTCTTCCTAATTTGGTATTCCTATAATTGTCTTGTTCAAAATATCCGGTTGGAGCAGCAATTAAAGAATAAGTTAGAGGTAAAGAAACATATTTTAAAGCACTTGCCAAACATCTTTTTAAATGGTATTCTGACGTAATTAAAATTATATTTTCTCCTTCTTGTAAAGGAAGAAATGTGGTTAAATTTTGTAATGTTTCATTGGAATTATTGGATAGGCAGTCTAAAAGGATATCTTCTTCTTGTACGCCTAATTCTAAAGCATACTTTTTCATACGTTCTGCTTCAGAATAGTTGTCATTTATTATATACGATATGTCTTTATTCTCTTTTTGGATTTCTTCTGGTGTTTGGTTATTTTTAGCACTTGATATACCATTTTTTCCACCAGTAAAGAATAGTTTTTCTATTTGTTTCTGTTTATATAATTCCACTGCTTTTTTTACTCTTGCTTCCATTTCTATTTTTCTGCTCGTTCCAAACACTATGGCATATTTTGCTGGCCTTTGATTATCCTCTATGCCTTCAAATACTATTTTATTTGTCATTTCCAAATCTATCGGGTCGTTTTCGTATCTTTTTGTTTCTTGGTTCCACATAGGACTTATTGGTAACTCACTCAAATGCATTTTTATTCCCCCATTTGAAAAAATTTTTCTTCCCTCTTATTATAAAAGTTATTTTTGGTTATTTCAAGATTTCTTTAGTCACAAAAAAAGA
>CAMUBM010000117.1 GCA_947087145.1 uncultured Mycoplasmatota bacterium | reverse complement strand
ATTTTAGCATTGCTTCTACTTGCTATAATAGCAGAAATACGATACATCATTCTTCGCATAATCGTAATTAAATATTCATGAGGAATATTTTTATAAATAGCTTCTTGAATATCTGTAAAAGGGATGACGTGCAATTTAAATTCATGATTGTATTTACTTAAAACACGAGATAGTTCTTTCACCTTATTTTTAGCTTCCTCACTTGTATGAGGGGGACTTTCAAAATAAATACCTTCTAACTTAACTCCTCGCTTCATAGCAAGGTATCCAGCAACAGGACTATCAATTCCTCCACTAAGCATCAAAATCCCTTTTCCTAAAGTACCCACAGGATACCCACCAATTCCCTCTACAGTATCAAAATAAATATAACTTTCTTTACTTCGTAACTCCACATGAATAAGAAGTTCAGGAGCATGCACATCTACTTTCAAACCAGTTCTATTTTTTAATAAGTATCCACCAATTTCACTACTAATTTCTACACTGGATTTTGGCACATTTTTATTACTTCTTTTTGTTTCAATTTTAAATGTTGTAAACTCTTTTTCACACACAAGTTCTAAAATAGCCTTTTTAATACGATCCAAATCTAAAGTATCCAATTCATAACCAATAATAATTTCATGAATTCCAAATACTTCTTTTAATTCATTTACTACTTCATCAAATTGATGATCCATACCCCGAATAAACATTCTTCCTTTATCATACGTTATTTCAACAGTATACTTTTCTAACTTTTGTTTTATATTTAGATACAAAGTTTTAATAAAAAGCTGAATATTTTCCTTTTTCGTAGTTAATTCTCCGTATTTAATCATAATTAACTTTTTCATAACTTAAACTCCACCTCTCTATTCTTTTTAAACGTCTAAATACCTATCGTAAGAATCTGCATCCAGCCTTCTTTGTCTTGTTCCCCCAAATTCTTGTGCGTACACATCACTCGGTATATTCTCTTCCAAAGAAGTAGAATTCTCTAACATTTCTTGCAAAAAAAGACCTTCCAAATGCAATCTGTCTTTTTGATATTGTAAATGATATCTATAAGTGTCATAAAAAAGTGGATCCAAAACTTCTTTTTTCTTTTTCAAAACTTCCCCCATAAAACACAACCTTTCTAATTTTTCTCTTTACTAGCAAGCGAACCTAAACGTTTAAATACCAAACCAAAACAATGCAAGAAACGATTGACTTCATCTGTCGTAGTTAGATAAGACAAACTAATTCGTATCGTAGAACTCGCCCTTTTTTCATCCTCATAAACTGCAAGAACTCCTTCCGATACTTCTCCGCTCGCACAAGCCGTATTCGTTCCTACATAAATTTCATAATCTTCCAAAGCATGAATAAACGTCTCTGGTTTTATATTTGGTAAACTGATATTCAAAATATGAGGAATAGAATATTTTGTTTGATTGATCAAAATTCCCTCATAACTAGAAAGTTCTTTCACTATCTTTTCATTTAACTTCTCTATAAAATCTTCTTTTCTTTCTAAATCTTGTAATGCAAGACGTAAAGATTTAGAAGCAGAGGCAATGAGAGGAACCGCTGGTGTCCCAGGACGTAAAACACTCCCCTTACCACTACCATGAATAATAGGAACAAGTGTCACTTTCTCTTGCTTATACAAAAGTCCTATTCCCTTAGGACCATAAATTTTATGAAAAGAAAAACTAGCTAAATCTACATCGTGTACACTAATAGGAACTTTTCCTAGCCCCTGCGTCATATCACTATGAAAAAGAGTAGTAGCATTTTCTTTCTTTATAATTTGTCTTATCATTTTAAGTGGCTCACGAATACCCATTTCACTATTCACGAGGGCAACACTAACAAGAATGGTTTCTGGACGCATTTTATGTTTTAAGTCTTCAAAATCAATGAGTCCCTCTTGATTACACTTCAGTTTTTCTACTTCAAAACCAATGGACTCCAAATAATCACAAATTGCATAAATAGAAGGATGTTCCAAAGAAGAAACCAAAATATGATTCCCACGATTTCTATAAGCAAAAGCAACTCCTAACAAAGCCATATTATTGGACTCTGTTGCTCCACTCGTATAAACAATTTCGTTCGTCTTTACTTTTAATAGTTCACTAATTTGCTTTGTAGCACTCTCTATAAGTTCTTTAGATTTTCCCCCTAAGCGATGCAAAGAATTAGGATTTCCAATAAAATCTTTACTTACTTTTAACAAGGTATCTAATGCATCCATAGACATAGGAGTTGTAGCACTATAATCTAAATAAATCACATGTAACACATCCTTTTAAACATTTATTATACGAAAGAAAAACGAATTTGCAAAGCAAAACTAACGATATTCTTCCATAAGTCTCTTATGAATTCCAGGCTCAATAATATTGATGGCACTAATAGCACTTTCCAAAGAATTTTTAAAATTTCCTTTATAAAAAGCATTCTCTGCTTTAGAAAGACCTATATCCACTTCTTTATTAATCCGATAACGATTGCCATACATAATCGCTGTCTCTGCCATATGCGCGGTTTTTACAATTTCCTTCGAAGTTGTATAAACTTTAAAAACCAAATCTCTTGCTGTGTCCACCCTAGTATTTAAAACACGTATAGAAATAGGAGTATGTTCAAGTTCCTTGATAATTTCATCAATCGCTTCCGTAGCCTCAGACATTTCTATAAAATAATTCTCAGGAATAATCGGCAAACGATAATTTCGGATCTGTGCCTTAGATTTCATTAAAATATCTTTGATTTCATCAAGTTGTTCTCTTGCACGAAGTTCGTCTTCCTTTAAACTACCAATCGTTCGCAAAGCTTTTTCTAATTTTTCTTCCGTTTTCGTTAAACGAACATTTAAATTTTCCATATCTTTACCCAGTTTTGCAAAATAAGATTTTTTACTTCGATGCAGTTCAATAATAGTATCATACTGCTCCCGAATTTCTTTTAATTCCACAGCAATTTCTCCAATCACTGACACATCTTCATTCGTTAAATCATAACTATATTTAATATCATCCAATTTTTGATACAAATCATTATTAATTTTATTGAGCTTCGTTACTTTTACTAAAATTGTTCGAGAATATTCCTCAAAAATTTTTTTAGCTATCCGTTCTTTATCAAAATCATTATCTGTCGACTCAAAATAATCTAAAATTGTTTTGAGTTCAAAAATAGAATCTTCTAAATTTAAAACATTTAACCTTTGAAAAACATCAGCAATTTTTTTATTTGCCTCTGCAATATTATAATCTAAATTTAAATACTCTAAATT
>CAMUBM010000116.1 GCA_947087145.1 uncultured Mycoplasmatota bacterium | reverse complement strand
TCATATATTATAGTGGTGAAGTATATGAAAAGAATTCATTTAAATGTTTTTGATAAAAGTATGGGGACTCTTATTGATGTGTCTGATGAAATCACTTATAAAGAAAAGATGGTTCCTGGAAGTATCAATATTCCTTATGAAAAGTTACTTTTGCATTATAAAGAATTATTAAATAAGAATAGTAAATATTACATTATGTGTACAAAGGGTGTACATAGTCGCAAAGTAGTGAGCATATTAGAATTTTATGGTTATGATGTAACACAAGTTGTAAGGGATAGTGAAAATTAAGAAATGGTAAATCTTCCTATTTGACATCTAGTTAAAAGTAGTTTAGTATAAATTTATACAAGATGATAAGGGAGGTTTTTTTGTTTGTATCCGTTTAAAAAGTTAGTTAGTATTCGTCAAGAAATTGTAAAACGTATTCCACAAGAAATAACTGTTTTTGTGAGTCAAAGTATTAATACTTTGAAACTAGAAGAAAGTGAACTTTATTGTTATTATCGTTTTTTATTGTCGGAGGAGGGAAGTGTACGAGAAATACCTTTGAAAGCAAAGGATTTTCCTAATACAAAGGCTTTATATAATCAAATAATAGAAGATTTTTTTACAGACAAGCAATTGGTTTCTTGTAAAGAAGAGATTAAACGATTTAGTGCAGATAGTATTTGGTATTTAGGAATTTGTTTAAGAAATAGACAAGGCATGCATTTAAATTTATATTATTCTTCGCAGACTTTATTTGCTTATGAAGAGATGAAGCAAAAAGTTGAGGAGAAAAAGGCAAGCGATTTTTATCAATATGGTATTATTCCTATTCAAGGCAGAATGGTAAAACGAATGGTATTTTATCCAACAGAAAATGATTTGAGTTCTGTGTATTATATACGTGATAATGAAGAGTATGATAATTATCACTTAAGAATTCAAAAGCAATTTAGTTATTATTATCAAAAAAGTGGTAACAAGATTGAAACAGCGGATTTAAAAGGTATTTGTTATTTGATTCGTTTGTTTATTAATAGTCATTTGGAGTTTCATCCGCGCTATTTTTATCTTACGAATTATAGCAATTTAACTTCTGAAGAAATAGCAAAAGTTACTTTTCCATTAGAAACAAAAGGGCTAAATATTTTATGTGATAATGGTGCTTTTATAGAAATTTCGGATTTGGATTTAATTGATGCGATAGAAAAGTCGCGAATTTTAGACGACTTGTGGTTACTTAGGCATGGTTTAATAGATACTCTGCCTACCCAAGAAGAATCATTAGAAAAAAAGGAATGGCTACGGGAATTGAACAGAATTTATAGAGCTAATCAGGATGTAAAATAGCCAAAGATTGCTAAAATAAAAGGATATCCTTGTGTTATAATAATAATGTGATGGATATGGGAGCAATACTTTCAAATATAGATACATGGATTAATCAATTTTTGTTAAGTATAGGGATTTATGGACCTATTTTAGGTTGTTTTCTGATTTTGATTGAGTCAGTGGTTCCTATCCTTCCTTTGTTTGTATTTATTACGATTAATTTTTTAGTTTTTGGATCTGTGGTAGGCTTTTTGGTTTCTTGGATATTTACTATACTTGGGTGTTTGTTATCTTTTTTTCTATTTCGTTACAAATTAAAACATTGGTTTGATAAAAAGGTGAAGAATGGAAAACGGTTGAAGAAAGTGATGCAAATCATAGATAAAATTAAGGTGGAGCAATTGACCTCTATTATGGCAGTTCCATTTACACCGGCTTTTTTAGTGAACATTGCAGCAGGATTATCAAAGATGCCTACAAAGAAGTTTTTGGTGGCTTTATTGATTGGTAAAATCTTTTTGGTTTTGTTTTGGGGTTTTGTAGGAACAAGTTTAATACAAAGTCTTACGCATCCTATGGCGTTATTTAAGGTTGTTTTATTGGTATTTCTTGCTTATGTTTCAAGTAAAGTGATTTGTAAAAAGTTTCGGATAGAATCGTAGTTGGAGGATTGTATGGATTATATTATTGTGGGGTTGTTGATTGGGGTATTCCTTTTATTGCTTGTGCTATTGTTACGAAAAAATGATAGTAAAGAAACACAAGAAATGATAGAGCGAATAGGTCGTTTTGAGACGAATTTGACCAAGGAAATTGGAGAGTTTAAGCTAGAATTTGCAAGTAGTTTGCGTAAGGATTTTGACCATTTGAATGAACAAGTTTTAAATAAGATTAATTATTTGAATGAAAGGGTGAATGAACGTTTGGAAGATAATTTTCAAAAATCCAATCGAACATTTACCAATATTTTGGAGCGACTATCTAGAATTGATGAAGCACAAAAAAAGATTGATGGTTTGTCTTCGGAGATAGTCTCTTTGCAAAGTGTTCTTACAGATAAAAAGACAAGAGGTATTTTTGGAGAAGTGAATTTAAATTATATTTTAAATAGTGTGTTTGGAGAAAATGCAAAAGGCATTTACGAAATACAGCATAAACTTTCCAATGGTTCTATTGCTGATGCGATTTTGTATGCTCCAAGTCCGTTGGGAACGATTTGTATTGATTCGAAGTTTCCATTAGAAAATTATCAAAAAATGACTGATAAAACGTTATCCAAGAATGAAAGAGATTTGGCTACAAAACAATTTAAGATGGATGTAAAAAAACACATTGAAGCCATTCGTTCCAAGTATATTGTTCCTGGAGAGACAGCTGGGGAGGCGATTTTGTTTTTGCCAGCAGAAGCTATATTTGCGGAACTTAATGCGTATCACTCAGAACTCTTGGAGGAAGCCTATAGTAAAAAGGTGTGGATTACTTCTCCTACGACTTTAATGAGTACACTTACAACGATTGGTATGGTTCTTAAAAATATGGAACGAGATAAATATGCAAAAGTAATTCATGAGGAACTCAATAAATTGTCTTTTGAATTTGATCGTTATCGTGAGCGATGGGACAAGTTATCTAGAAGTATTGATACTGTTACCAAAGATGTGCGAGATATTAACATTACAACGGAAAAGATTACGAAACGTTTTGATTCCATTAACCGGGTGGATGTAAAAGAAATAGAAGAAAACAAAGAAAGGGAACTTATCGGAAGTTAGTTTTCCTACGGATGTAAAAGAAGAAGCAATAAGTTTATTTAATAGTTTAGGACGAATATGAGTACAGCGATTAATATGTTTTTAAAAAGAGTAATTTATGAAAGAGATGTACCTTTTGAGGTAAAACAACAACCCTCTAAAGAATTTGAGTCTGCTTTAAAAGAATTAGAGTATATGGAAAAACATCCTGA
>CAMUBM010000115.1 GCA_947087145.1 uncultured Mycoplasmatota bacterium | reverse complement strand
TGCAAGTGCTCCACCAAGAGCAAGACTTCCTAAATCTCCCATAAAGATTTTCGCAGGATGTGAATTATAAAGCAAAAAGCCAAGCAAACTTCCCACTAACAAAAAGCAAAAAATGGCAACTTCTTCATACCCTTGCATCCACCCCGTATTCCAAGCAATAATACCAAAAGCCAAAAAAGCAATTGCAGAAAGCCCCCCTGCTAAACCATCTAACCCATCCGTAATATTAACAGCATTACTAGTGCCAACAAGAACAAACAAAATAAAAATACCAAAGAGCCAACCCAAATGAATATTTACTCCAATCGAAGTAATCCATAAAATAGGTTCTCCCCCATTTTTCATAAAAATATAAAAGAAAACAAGAGCAATCGCCATCTGTAACAAAAATTTCGTAACAATACTAATTCCCTTATTATTTTTAAACTTCATTTTCAAATAATCATCGACAAATCCTAAAACAGCATAAGCAATAAAAACAAAAATCAATATGAACAAATTATGATTGAACTGGATACTTCCTCGAAAATACAAAAGAAGCAAAGATACAAGAACAGGAACAATAAAAATAAATCCTCCCATCGTAGGAGTTCCATTTTTTTTCATATGACGTTCTCCCACTGTTTCACTTACATTTTGTCCCATATGTTTTTTTTGAGCAAACCTAACAAAAAAGAAACCAAACACCATGGAAATCACAAACCCCAACATAATTGCCATTGCAGCTTTTGCTAATATTAACATTTTGTCCACCTCGTATTCAAAATTATACACTATTTTTATAAAGAAATTGGATAGAGAAAAAAGATTTGACGCTAATTAGACAACAACAGAGATACTTTACTTCCCTCAGGAACGTAATAATTTCCTTCTGGACTTTGGTAAGAAACCTTCTCTCCCGTTCCACTGGTTATAATTTGAAAGCCTTTTAATGCTTTTTTTGCCTCTTCTAAAGACATACCAACAACATCAGGAAGAACGACATATTTAGTATCTAACCAAGTATATTCTCTAGGCATTCCTTCCTGTGTTTTAGGAATATCATACAAATCAATCGCTGCTTTAAAAACATTTTTAGCAATTGGAGCTGAAACAACCCCTCCGTATTGCGTAATTCCTTTTGGATTATCAATCGCTACATATACAACAAGTTCTGGGTCATCCGCTGGTAGAAACCCCATAAAAGAAACAATGTAATTTCCTACCATATAAACACCATTATTAACTTTCTGTGCCGTTCCTGTTTTTCCTCCCACACGGTAATTTTCAATATAAGCATTTTTCCCACTACCATTAGCAACAACACTTTCTAAAGCATAACGAACTAGTTTCGATGTTTCCTCACTAATGACACGTACTCCACTATCAGGAGAATACAACTTTACTACACTATCCGTCTCTGGCTCTGTCATTTTTCCTACAATATATGGTGTATGTAAAATCCCTCCATTCACAGCAGCAGATACCGCACGAACTTGTTGAATAGGAGTTACACTAATTCCTTGCCCAAAACTTGTTGTTGCAAGTTCCACAGGACCCATTTGATCCAAAGAAAACAAAATTCCACTGGCCTCTCCATTTAAATCAATACCACTCTTTTTCCCAAAACCAAAACTTTGAATGTATTTTAAAAGACGTTCAGCTCCCAATTTTTGCCCCATTACAACAAATCCTGGGTTACAAGAATTTTCTACCACTTGAAGCATGGTCTCTGCTCCATGGCCCCCTGCTTTCCAACACTTAATACGTGCTCCCTCTACAGTAATAGATCCTCCATCGTAATAAGCATCATTAAAAAGATTAATGGTTTGTTCCTCTAAAGAAGCAGCAAGAGTAATAATCTTAAACGTACTTCCAGGTTCATACGTCATCCAAATCGGTAAATTTCGATTAATCACTTCAACAGAAGCCGTTTGGTAATTATTTGGATTGAAATTAGGTCTCGATGCCATAGCTAAGATTTCTCCTGTTTTTGGGTTCATTGCCAAAATAAGGGCTTGTTCTGGACTATACTTCGACATGACATTATCAAGTTCGTTTTCAACCGCAAGTTGTAAATCAATATCAATCGTTAAATCTACATTGATACCATTCTGTGGTTCCTCATACACTTCTGTAAGTTCCAAACGATTGCCCTTTCCATCCGAAAAATACTTAATTGCTCCACTGGCTCCTGTTAAATATTCGTCATAATTTAACTCAATTCCAGATAACCCTTGGTTATCAATTCCTACATAACCTAAAACATGGGAAAGTACATTTCCATAAGGATAATATCTCTTACTCTCCTTTACCAAGTATACCCCATCATACCCCAAATTATTAATTTGTTCTGCTACTTCATAAGAAAGTTGTCTTCCCTCTGGATGCACTCTTTCTATCGATGTTTTTTTAGTAATATGCCGATACATTTCTTCATAAGTAACATTTAAAATACTAGCAAGTTTCTCTGCAACTTCCTCTTTATTTTGAATTTGATTAGGAATAACCACCAAAGATGTAGTGGTAATATTACTTGCTAAAACTTTTCCATTACGGTCCCGGATCTCTCCTCTATCCGCTGTAATAGGGAGTTCTCTACTCCAAAGCGACTCTGCTAAACTAGAAAGTTTATTGTATTTAAACACTTGAATATAAAAAACACGCCCTATAATAAGCAAAAGTAACGCACAAACAACAACTAATACAACACGCATACGAGTATGAATAGAATTAAAAAACATAACCAGTGCTCCTTTATAAAATTCTATGAGAAAAGATAAAAAAAAGAAGTATTACCTTCTAATTGATTTTTCTACCTTAATTTTGAGTGAGTTGTGCAAACATATGAATTACTTAAACATAAGTTATATGATAAAATAATCTTGATGATTTACATAACTTTATACGACCAAACTTTTATAACCATTCTAATAACTAGAATATTAACAAGCCAAGTCCAACAATAAAAAATTTCAGAACTCATCATTGGATGTATGGTTTACTTTTTACCATCCTTCTTTTTTGTATATCCTCTTTTTACACAAACATCTATTTATTATCCATCAGCATGGGCATCTTTTTAGACGAAATCGGTTTCATTCTAACAAAAGGCAAAACACACGAAGACAATTATAGCCCAAAATCTTTTATGATTTTATTATTCTTTATACTACTCTTATTCCTATATAAAGAAAGCATTGTTAATTTCTATTTATAAATGAAAAACTTTTTATTCAAATTACTCATTTAATTCTTCTTTTAATTTTTCTATTTCTTCTATAGATAACTTGGTTGCTTCTGCAATTTGTTCTATCGTTCCTACTCCTATTTTTAAAAGAGTGTTTGCTGTTTCTATATTGGCTTGTTTTTATCCTTCTTC
>CAMUBM010000114.1 GCA_947087145.1 uncultured Mycoplasmatota bacterium | reverse complement strand
ATAAATTCATAAAATCTATATTTTTTTATAAAATATACAAAAAAAATGTAAATCTGTGGTATGATATAAAATGTAAGAATAAAAAAGGTGGTGGTTCTATGCAAAAAATCTTGCTAAGCGTTACAAAAGAAGCAATACAATTTACCTATAAAAATGAACCATCCACTGCCTTAAATCTAGGACAAACCAATATCATTACTACGAGTGAACTTACATTCACAAAAGAATATATAAATATTCACAAGAAAATAGTCACTGATTTTATATTAGAACTTTGTAAAGAAAAAAATATTCGTAGTGTTACATTCGCCACCAACGAACTTGCCCTTTTCTTATTTGATTTATTCAAGAAAAATACAGAAATTCATGCCATTTGCATTCGTGAATCTGCTCCCCTATCCTTTTCCTTATATGAAAAAATTATCGAAAATAAAAATGTGCATTATATAGAAGCCAGTAGCATTCCTAAATATATGATTGAAATGCTAGACAAAAAAGGCATTCGCTCCGAATCTAGAACAGAAATATTTTACCCTAGTGGGTTTATGCAAAACAACAATCTTATTAGTTACTCTAAAATTTTTTATAAAACCAACATCCGTGTGGGTACAATATTCACAGAAGAAGATCGTGACGACTTCCTAGCTTTCTGTAACATCAACAATTACTTAAAAACCATCCACTTAGACATTTTTAACAAACGCGATTTAGAATTTATCTTAGATGTTATCACCGAGAATCGCACCAAAAATATTAGTATTTTAATTCATGACAATATCAAAGACTACAAAACCATTGACTATTTAAAAAAAATAAACAAAAAAATACGAAAAAACAAAATACATATTGAACTAGTCTACGACAAAGAGTACCTAAAAAATAATTTATTCCCCCAAATTCTCATGAATATGCTAAAAATATGCGGTTTAATTTTAGTTGTATTCGTTGTAGGCATCATTAGTTACGTTAGCATTAGCAATTATGTTGCCCTACAAGAAGTAACCCAAATTCAAGAAAATTTAAAAGAAACAATTGAACAAGGAAATACTGAAAATATTGAAATTGAAAACCCTATTGAAAAAGAAATCAAAAACGATTACATTGTCTCATTACTTCCAATTAATCCTGACGTCATTGGTTGGTTAAAAGTAAACAACACAAACGTTGACTACCCAGTCGTACAAGCAAGTGACAATGAATATTACCTAAAACACAATCTTTACAAAGAAACCGATAAAAATGGTTGGATATTTATGGATTACCGAAACTCTCATAACTTCTTAGATGCTAACACCATTATTTATGGCCACAACATGTATTATAGTGGAGTCATGTTTGGAACTCTCGTAAATGCCTACAAAAAAACGTGGTATACAAACCCTGAAAATCAAATCATTAGTTACGATACCATCTACGAAAGCAACAAATACCAAATCTTCTCTATTTATAAAGTACAAAAAACAAAAGATTATTTAAAAACCTATTTCGGTAGTGACGAAGAATTCAATAATTATGTAAATTTAGTAAAGGGAAGAAGTATTCACGACTTTGGAATAGAAGTCGTACCAGGAGACAAAATACTTACCCTCTCTACTTGTACAGGAGACAACCAACGTTTAGTCATTCATGCCAAATTAATACCTGAGAATTAACTCTCAGGCTTTTTTATACTTTCTTTCATCAAATGAAAATTAGTTTTGATTCTCTCATCCATTGGGTTAAGTTCTAATGCTTTCTTAGCATACTCTAATGCTTCTTCCCTTTTTCCCAATGAATACGCAACTACACTAAATAAATCATAAAAATAGGCATTCCAACAAAAATCTTCATTAATGTAAGTTTTTGGCTTTTCTGTAATTTTACTTGCTTCACTCAAATAAAAGTAAGTTTTTTCATAATCGCCTTCTTCATAATACAAACTAGCAAGTTCGACATATCCTTCCCTTAAATAAGGGGCTTCCTCTATTGCTTTTAAAAACCACATCTTTGCTTCTAATGGACGTTTCAAGCCTAAATAAGATCTTGCAATAAATCGCATAGAAGCAGCACGTTCATCCTTCCAAGTACTCCTTTTTAAATTTAAATGCCGAAGCAAAGTATCTATCGCTTTATTCCACTCTCCATAATACATATATTCTCGTCCTAAATAATGCAGATTTCGGTCATCTTCTGGATTTTCTTTTACAGACACTTCCAAAAGTGGCAAATAAGAACTTCTTGGCTTGGTTAAATCTTGATGGTGATTGAGTACCATGCCTTCTACAACGACACTTTTTTCATTCTCACC
Source organism: uncultured Mycoplasmatota bacterium (assembly GCA_947087145.1). Classification (GTDB taxonomy): domain Bacteria; phylum Bacillota_I; class Bacilli_A; order RF39; family UBA660; genus MGBC108787. The sequence continues at coordinate 1,090 of CAMUBM010000114.1, read as the reverse complement.
AATAAACTTTAAAACTTCATGCACAGGATGTTCCCAAACATAAGCATCTCTTTTATGAATTTTAGACATGTAAAAAGTAGTAGCAGGATGCCCATACGCGTCAAAACTCCAATTGTACAAATAATCTACCCGAGTAGGATGTTCTTTTAACCAAACACTCTCCAACTTGTCTCTCCATCCAGGTTCAAACACTTCATCAAAATCGGTACAAACACAAATATCTGCATCTATAGGTACCATTGCTAAGGAAGTATTTCTGGCAACATCAAATCGAAAAGGCTCTATTTTTTCTTCTCGAACGACTACATTTTTTTCTCTTTTTAATAATTCTATTGTATTATCAGTAGACCCTGTATCCAAAACATAAATTCCATCTGCTTCACTCATACTTTTTACAAAACTTTCAACAAATTTACTTTCATTCTTGCTTATGGCATACACATAAACTTTTAGTTTTTTCATTTTTTCCTCCTTTTTTATAGTTTATGCTTTTAAAAGAAAGGAAAATAATGAGAACAAACAAAAAGAGAACTTTTTTATCATCTTCCGTTTTATTTTTGGATCTTATCTTACTTTTTATAAATTTTTTCATTTTTTACTCTTTTTCTAATTTAGAGTAATTTTTTTTATCTAAATTTTTAATTTTGCTTTGCCAATTAATAAATTTGGAACCCTTTTTCTTTCCAATTTTAGAAATTGATCATTTTACAAGCATTTTTACTTATGATAAATTGGTCTTGCGAGTTGCTATAGATGTGTTTGCCATTTCTAGTAGTAAAGGAGATGGTGGCTTTATGAGTAAAAAAGATTCACTTATTCTTATATTGCTTATAATAATTATTCTCTTGATAATTTTTAATTAGCAAGTCAACTCTTCAGGGGGTTTTGGAATAATAAAAACACAATCCTTGTAGGAAAGTGTTTTGCTAAACATTGGCAAGCACTTACTTTATAGCACTCGCTTAATTTAAGAATATATTACTTTTATATAAATGTAAAGACATTTTCAAAAAAAAATAGCCGTTTTAACTAACAACTATTTTTCATTACTTCTAATTACAAGTATATCCAATGCCAAATAGATAAGCAC
>CAMUBM010000113.1 GCA_947087145.1 uncultured Mycoplasmatota bacterium | reverse complement strand
TAATAGAGGAAGAAAAGGCCATCTTCTCCCCACTCTTTGATTTTGGAGGATACGGAGAAATTAGTTTTTATAGGAAAAAGATAAATCCTTATCGTTTTCAAAACCAAATTATAAAAGAAGGAGAAATAGTTTCGCCGAAAGAAACTTTAAAACGTTTTTTGAAAACCGCAAACAAACAGGAAATTGAAATATTTAGAGAATATCTAGAAAAAGCAAGAGAAGAAACAACGAAAATAAACGAAATAGAACAAGAAATAGAAGAAAAAATAGGAATATTCCTTCCAGACGATATCACTTCCTATGTTAGGAAAAAAGTAAAAAAGAATGTAAATGATATTACGAAAAAATCTTATAAAAATTAATAAAAAACACAGAATAACAATAAGTATAAAATTTAAATTTATTAGAGAATAAAAAGAAAAGCAATAAAAAATTTTATTCCTCTGTAAACTAGTGACAAAAAATGTCTAATAAAGCAAAAAAAGAAAAGTTTTAAACACAAATGCAAGGAATTTTGTGGAAAATAAAAAAAATATGATATAATTGAAAAGAATAAGAAGAAACTAGTAAAGTAACAAGATTTACTAAGAATAGGAAGAGGTTGAAATATGAAAATATTAGTTGGTTTATCCAATGGTTTAAGAAATGAACAAGAACCATACCAAATGTTAATTGTAGATGTCGATAATCTAGAAGAGGGACGTCCTGAATGGCAACAAGTAAAGCCAGAAATATTAAATAGTTGTGCCAATATTCGCGTCAATTTAGGAAGTTATCAGTCTATTTTGCAAAATCCAGTGGAATATTTAGAAGCAGAATTTGATGTAAGTAAATTGATTGATGTAAGCATTAACAATAGAGAATACCAAATCATAAATATTTATGAAGATGAAGGAGGAAATACTGTTTTATACCAAACAGCAAACGCTTCTGGTGAAATAGAGATGCACCATATATCTGAGTTTCCTTACAAGAAGAAATTTAGTATATATGGAGAAAACATGGAAGAATTACCTTCTTATGTAAAACCTTCTACATTAAGTGAAGCTTATGATTGGTGGAGCAAAAAAGACAAAGTCAATATCAAAAACAAAAAGACTCGTTTTGCCTATGAAAATTTTGATACAACAGAAGATATGCCAGTACAATTGTTATACCATTATTTAATTGGTGTAAAAGGTTTCGAGTTAGGTTACCATACCATAACAGACATTACAGAAAAAGAAAAACAAGAAAAATTGCACGAATATTTCTTATTTAATGGTTCGGCAAATATTAAATTAAAAGAAAGCATGCCAGTAAATGAAGACGAAATTGAAGTAAGTTTTTATGGAAACAAAGACCCTTATCCAGACAAACAAAAACTAGGATACTATGGTGCAACTATGTCTCTAATTTGTGATTGTAGAAACTATCCAGCTTTTGATGTTTATACAAGACCAACATCAGAAATCAGTTATGACAAAGAAGGAATTGAAGTTACTGTAGATATTATTGATGGATGCATGGGAGTATACAATCGTTATGAAGAAGCAGGATGTATTGCTCCTGACTGGCGTATTGGAGAACACAAAAATATATTTGGAGTAACACTTGCAAATCTACTACCAGACAAACTAGCAAACTTAAGTAAACAACTAGAAAGTGAAAAAGAACGTATAGTATATGGTCATTGGTCAAGTTACAACACCAATGACTGGTTCCAAGTCATGGGACTTGCTCTAAGTAGTCAATACTATACTCCAGAATTAAGAAACAAACTAAGTGAAATATTAAGAGAATACCAAACGATATTCGCTAGTAAACTAACTGAATTAATTTCTAGAATTAGTGCAAAAGATACCCTAGAAGTTATGAAGTGGGCAGAAGATCACATTGAAAATGTCATGGAAGATATCTCTTTCATAAGAGAAGGCGGAAATGTACAAAAATCAAACGTAACCATGGAACAAATGAAAAATCTATTTACATTCAAAAGAAATAATCTAGAATTACCAGATTGGTTACAAATTTATTCTGCAGATACCATTGAAAAATTAGGTGGAGTGGCTTACTTAAAACAATTTATCCGCACAAGAGGAGAAGAGTCAGCAGAAAGTTACTTATCCATTTGGGCTGAAAAACTAGAAAGCGACCAAAGATATGCTGCACGTGAACACAAAGACGATTTATTTCCCGGATTAGAAAATGTGCAAGAAAGAACAATAGAAGAAATACCTACAATCAATCCAGAAATCATGGGAGACCAAGAAGCTGTTTAATCAAAAAACATTCCGAACAAGGAGTGTTTTTTTCGGTTAAAAAGAATGGTGTAAAAATGACAAAAAATATAAAAAATAACTGCACAGCGTAATAAATTTGCATCCCAAAAATATTTTAATTATAATAAAATTAGAAAAGAGGAAAGAACATGCACAAAATATTATTTACAGGTGGGGAAAATATATTCACTGAAAAAGAATTAAAAGAACTAGAAGATAAGAGATTAGAGATAACAATACTCCCCCCCATGTAGAGGAAAAAGAATTAATAAATAAACTAAAAGATTGTGAAGCAGTGATAGTAAATGGAGAAGAATACTACACAGAAAATATTTTAAAACAATGTGAAAAATTAAAAGTCGTTCAATTTTTTGGAATAGGATACCAAAAATGTATTGATGCAAAAACAGCAACGAAATATGGAAAAATAGTTGTCAACACCCCCAAAGTGAACTCCTATTCAGTAGCAGAATTCACCTTAGGTTTGTTACTTACACTAAATCAAAAAATATTAGAACACAACGTAGACACAAGAAATGGAAATTGGAAAGAAAGAACGTTCTTTGATTTAAAAGATAAAACGATAGGTATTATTGGTATGGGTCATATTGGTACTTACGTTGCAGAAATAATGTACAATGCTTTTCATGCAAATATTTTGTACTTCGATAAAGAAAGAAAACCACAAATGGAAAAGAATTATCATGCAACAAAAACAACGCTAGACGAATTGATGGAGCAAGCAGATGTTGTATCCCTTCATTTGCCTCTTACTGAAGAAACACATAATTTAATCGGGGAAAGAGAACTTTCTAAAATGAAAGAAACTGCCTATTTTATTAACACCGCAAGAGCAGAAATTGTTGACGCAAATGCCCTATACACTTTACTAAAAAATAACAAAATAGCAGGATGTGCTTTTGATGGTTTCTATGAAGAACCAATCAATTTAAATTCTAAGGAAGCAAAACTCTTAACATTATCCACTGGAAAATTCCTACTTACTCCTCACACTGGATACAATGCCATAGAAGGTACGGAGAGAGTCAAAAGAATGTGTATTGAGAATTTAGTACAAATTTTAAACAATGAACCATGCAAATGTGTTGTAAACAAAGAAGTTATA
>CAMUBM010000112.1 GCA_947087145.1 uncultured Mycoplasmatota bacterium | reverse complement strand
GCAAATGTAGAAGCTCATTCTGCATATAAAACCATTCGTCCTGTGATAAGAATAAAAAAATCTAGTTAAAACGTTTAAAAAGAAGGCAGAGCAAAAAACTAATACTGAGTGGAAGCAAAAAGAATAAAAGAGAAGAAATTTCCCAGTTTGGAATAGGAAGCAAGATAAGAACGCTCATAAGTACCATACCGAGAACCAAATTCAAAAAAGTTCTTCGGTATTTTTTTAAACAAAACAAAGAAAATTTGCTTCCCAAATAAAACCCAAACATATCTCCTGCAAAATAAAAGAAAAGAGGAATGAGGAAAGCAAGGGTTTGAAAACTCAAATGAGCCAAATAGGATTTATACAAAAAATAAGGTCCTAATATCATCATCACCATAGATCCAGACACTCCAGGAAGAATGGTAAAAAAACCATCCACCATCCCAAACAAAGCAAATGAAAATAAGAAAAAAAGAGAGAGAGGAGGATATTCGAAAACAACTGCTTCGCTTTGATGACTGAGTAAAGAAAGAAAATAAATGAAGAAAGCACCAAGAAAAAAAGGCAGTGTCCGAAAAGAAATTCTTTCACTTTTTATAAAAGAGGGAAGTTGAAATAAAATAAATCCACAAAACAAAACCATGGTTCCTGTAGGAAAAAAATAAAATAAAAGTTCAATAATTCGTGCAAAAGTAAGACATCCTAAAAAAATTCCTAAAACAAACAAGAACAAAATCCACTTGTTTTTTCGCTCCTTAAAATGAGCAATCGCTGAAGTAATTTCTTCGTATTTTTTCATTATAACCAACACTGTTCCTCCGCTAATTCCTGGAACGAGACTTACAACCCCTACTAAAAAACCTGTAAAAAAATTCATAAAGTTCACCAATGCATAATATGCTTTATTGTAAAAAAGAAGAACATGTGATAAGATAAAACTATAAGGAGGTAGACAAATGTCTAAATGGATTATTATTGGAATTATTGTTGTAATCGTTCTCATTATTCTTTGGGTAATTGGAACTTATAATAAACTGGTTGTTTTAAGAAATAGAGTGAAAGACCAATGGGCTCAAATTGATGTACAATTGAAAAGAAGATTTGACTTAATTCCAAACTTGGTAGAAACAGTAAAGGGATATACCAAACATGAAAGTGAAACTCTAGAAAATGTGATTAAAGCAAGAAATACATTTTTAAGCGCAACAACACCAGAAGGAGAAATGGAAGCCAATGGAGAACTAACAAAAGCCATTTCCAAATTATTTGCTTTAACAGAAAGTTACCCAGATTTAAAAGCCAATACAAACTTTTTAGAATTGCAAACGGAGTTACAACAAACAGAAGAAAAGATTGCGAGCGCTAGACAATTTTATAACGATACTGTTTTAACTTACAACAATAAAGTAGAAATGGTACCAAGTAATATTGTAGCTTCTATGTTTAAATTTGAACGTAAAGCATTCTTTGAAGCAAATGAAACCGAAAGAGAAAATGTTCAAGTGAAATTTTAAGCTAAGTGCTTAAAATTTTCTTTTTAAAGGAGCGAAAAAATGAAAAAAATAGCAAAGATAATTCTTTTAATCCTTCTATGCTTTCCCATAATGATAAAAGCAAGCGAAGTAGAATATGCCATAACTAATTATTATATCAATGCAGATATTTTAACAAATGGCGACATGGAAGTTACAGAACTGATTGTATTAGATGGAACGTTCAATGGGTACATAAGAGATATCGTCTACAAAAATAGTAGACTAGAAAACGATGGGTATAAAAATAATCAAAGGTACAATGCGAGCGACTTCGCAATACAAAAAATAGAAGCCAAAAAAGTAAAGAATGTGACGTTTGATACATTAAAAGAAACTGGATATACATCCCTTACAGAAAATAAAGCATCCAATTTAGGATACGTCGAAAGTAAAATCACCAATGGAAAAAGTTACAAAATGTATTTTCGAAGTAACGACGAAAAAGTGGCTTTTAAAATCACTTATCTAGTAAAAGATGTCGCCGTTTTACACCAAGATGTTGGAGAACTTTATTGGACATTTATAGGAAGTGACTACGATGACAAAATAAAAGATTTACAAATCAAAGTAAACTTACCAAATATCGATACCACCGATAAATTTCGTGTTTGGGCGCATGGAGATATGACCGGGGAAATTCATGCTTATGAAAATAAGTACGCTCTAGCCACCATCAAAAAATTAGATGCCAAAAATGCAGTAGATATTCGTCTAACATTTAATCCTAATTTATTAGATAAAAGTAAAGTAACAAAGCAAACGGGAACGAACGCTTTAGAAGAAATCATCAAAGTCGAAACCGAACGAGCCGAGGAACAAAATCAAAAAAGAGAAAAAATCAAAAGAATATATTATACTTTACTTGGACTAAGTATTCTTTACTATATCGCTTTAATCATTGCATGGATTTATGTCTATATAAAATACGATAAAGAATACAAAAGCAACTTTACAAACGAATACAACAGAGAATTTATCGACGATTACAATGTCGAAGTAGTTGATTACCTAATGCATAAAAACATTACCTCAAATGCCATGAGTGCTTCCATTATGAATTTGATATACAAAAAAGTAATTGAAGTCGAAGAAGTTCCAAATGATAAAAACAAAAAAGAATACAAATTCACATTAAAAGAAAACCCAGAAAAAATAAACGAAACGGAACAATATTTAATTGACTTCTTATTTACCAAAGTAGGGCATGACAATACATTTACCAGTAAAGAATTAAAAGACTATGCCAAAAGCACCAAAACTTGTGAAAAATTCGGGTCTAGTTATACCTCTTGGAAAAATAAAGTTATAAGTGATGGAAAAAAACAAAACTTTTACGAAACCCATCATCAAGCGGGAGCCATAGGAGTAATATTCTTACTTATTGATATTCTACTAAATATTTTAGTAGCCATAAATAGTGCAGTCATTCCAACTGCATTCCTAGCAACCTTTGTAGCAGTGATATTCTTAATTTACACTTTAACATTCACCAAAAGAAGTAAAAAAGGAGTAGAGCATTTCACAAAATGGAAAGCCTTCAAAAAGTTTTTAAATGACTTTGGAACCTTTGAAACTAAAGAACTACCAGAAATTATTCTTTGGGAACGCTATATGGTCTATGCGACCCTATTTGGTCTAGCGGAAAAAGTTGCAAAAACCATGAACGTTAGAATAAAAGAGTTGGAAGCATCAGGAATTTATACTACAGGATACTATCCAACATTTGGTGACTGGTACTTCTTTCATTCCTTAAATAACATGGTAACAAGTACGATAAATGCCAATAGCGCAGCCATAACTTCCTTGCATGCGAATTCTTCTTCCTCCAGTGGAAGTGGCTTTGGTGGAGGTTTCTCTTCTGGAGGAGG
>CAMUBM010000111.1 GCA_947087145.1 uncultured Mycoplasmatota bacterium | reverse complement strand
GATTTAGATTATTATTATATTCTTCGTGAAACACCTAATAATGAATCAATTATTGTTGAATATGGCTTTGCAGATAGTACTGGAGATGATGTAAGTCAGTTAAAAAACAATTGGGAAGGTCTTGCAGAGTCTGTTGTTAAATCATTAGCAGAATATGTAGGTGTTCCTTATAAGCCTGTTGTAACAGAAGGTACTTATGTAGTAAAAAGTGGGGATACTTTATGGAGCATTGCAAGAAATAATGGTTTATCCGTGGATGAGTTAAAAAGACTTAATAATTTGACTTCTAATGCATTGTCCATAGGTCAAGTGTTAAAATTAAAGGAGAATACTACTTCTAACGCATTTACTGGGGATACTTATGTGGTTAAATCTGGAGATACATTGTATGGAATTGCTAGAAAGTATAATTTGAGTGTGGATGAACTAAAAAAACTCAATAATCTTTCTTCAAATAATTTATCTGTTGGTCAAGTATTAAAACTAAGCGGTAGTACTACTCCTTCGGATACGAATTATTATATAGTAAAAAGTGGAGATAGTTTGTATCAAATAGCAAACCAATACAATACAACGGTGGATGAATTAAAACGTTTGAATAACCTATCTAGTAATCTATTAAGTATAGGTCAACGACTTATTCTTCCAAGTACAACATCAAATTATAGAATTTATACTGTTAAAAAAGGGGATACTTTGTATAGTATAGCAAGGGATAATGATACTACTGTGAGTGCTTTGCAAAGTTTAAATAATTTAGTAACTAGTAATTTGTCTGTAGGGCAGCGATTATTAATTCCTTAAAAATACTTCTTCGGAAGTTTTTTTGTTTAAATAAAAAAGCCTTTAAGGCTTAGTATAATTCTTGGCATTCTCCTGCATCTGGTCTATAAAAACAATGATTTTTGTATCTTCCGGAAAGTCTTTGATCGTACCATGTCTGTTGACAAGAAGTATTTTTAGCGGGAGCATAGAACCATAGAGCATGAGTTGCAGGGTAGTAGTACTCTCCTCTTAGAGCTCTTTGAGCTAAGTCTTTTTCAAGTGCTGTTGGAGAAGCTTGAAATAGAGAACTTTGGGTTCCTGCAAATTGATTTTTTTGATAAATAGCATCTGTGATGCTTCTGATGTTTTTAAAAGTTAAACAATTTGCAATGCTTCTATTTACGACAACATTTCCTACCATAAGCATTCCTAAGTTACCTTCTGCAAGTGCTTCTGCTCGCATAATTCTAGCTAATAATTCGAGTTCTTTTTGCGTATAATTGATTAGCATATATATCACCTAAAGTAGTATATGAAAATATTTGCTAATTGGCTAACTTTTGTGGTATAATAACCTTGCTTTTTAAAGAAAGCATATAGGGGATTAGTTAAATGGTATAATAGGAGTCTCCAAAACTTTAGTTGGGAGTTCGATTCTCTCATCCCCTGCCAAGTGAATGATACTCCAAATTATTGGATTTTTTATAAATCAAGTGAGAGAAAAGGTGATTTTTATGAATCAAAATATTATTAATTATTATGTACTTGCAAACAATTTGAAAAATGTTGTACGTACTGGATGGAAAGAAGTTAATATTTCTAGTGAAAGAATAGAGTCAGTCGCTGATCATGTTTATGGGTGTTTGGTATTGGCTATTGGTTTAGAGAGTGAATACAAATTAGATTTGGATATGGCAAAAGTCTTTAAAATGATTGTTATTAAAGAATTGGAAAAAGTAAATTTAGATAAAGAATATACACCAGATGGACATGGAAATGAAAATAGAAGAGAGAAAGCAAGAAACACTATTCAAAAGGTTTTAGGAAGTTTAACTAATAAAGAAGAATTAATTGCTTTATTTGATGAAACTTATGAACAAACTTCTAAAGAAGCAAAATTTGTTTATCAATTAAGTAAAATTGAATCTGATTTGCAAGCAAAAATTTATGATTTAAAAGGCGAATTCTCCTTGGAAAATGCTCTTCAGGATGTTAAAAATTATGGTGAAGAGTTATCTAGTGAAATTCTTCCACAAGTTAAAAATGCAAGTGATGGTTGGTTATTGTTTGATAGAAGATATTATACAGATGAGTTATTTGTAGATTTATCAAATGCTATTCAAAATATGGAAGATTTGGAAGACTAAATAGAACAAGTTCATTGATTGAAATCTTGTTCTTTTTTTATCTACTTTTTTCTTTTTCGTATTAGTATTTTTGATTTGTCAAAATACTTATTGACTAGTTTTTCTTGTTCTAATAATTTTTCATAGTTCTTTTTTAGTTGAATTTCTAATTTGTTTAAGTCTTTCATAAATAATTCATCATCAATTAATTCTGGATATTTTAGCAAAGTAGTTTGTTTTAAATTGTGGAAAGAATGAATGTTTTGTTCTGTTAAAGTAATGGATTCTACTAATGCATCGCTTCCTTTTTGGATATAAGATAAATCTATTGGTTCATAAGTATCTGGAAACCCTAAAATAAGATTTTTCATAAATCCAAATGTTCTAAAAAGAAATAATCCAGAAACAAATCTTCTAAAGTGTTTATTTTTTATAAATGGAAAACTTAAAAATAGTGGTGTTTCTAATCTTCTTAATGCTCTTTTGTAAGATTCTTTTATCAATACTTTTTCCATTTCTTGTATTTCTCTTTGTGTTTTCTTTTCAATATCCCTGTAAAGCATTTCTTTTTGTTTTATTTCTTCTGTTTCTGTTAACTGTTTTAATTTTTCTGTAACTAAAAGGAGATCGTCTAGAGGGATGTTTTCTTCTAATGATATTCTTAACTCTTCTAAATCTTTTTCTTTATATAAGTATAGTTGTTCTTTTGTTTTTTTCAATTTATTTAGTTCCCTTTTTAGTTTATTTTTTTGTATTTCATTTAAAGCCTTTTCTAACATTTTTTCTATTTCTCTTATTTTTTCTTCTAATAGTTTTTCCATTTTTTCGTAATTTTTTTGGATAAGTTCTTCTTTATTATATTCTTGTTTTGCTTTTTCTATTAGTGTATTATTTTCTTGTTCGATGACTGTTAGATTTAAAAAGATTTCAGGTGTTTTTTCTTCTTTTGCTAGTTCATTATTTGTAAATGTTTCTTTTTTTTCTTGTTTTTGAAGTAGAATCTCTATTTCTTCAATGTTTTTTTTCGTATCTGGGGAGGCTAATTTTGGGCTGATTATTTTTTCTTGGTCTCCTATAAAAGTATTGGTTTGTAGTCCTGTTTCATTTAGTAAAGTCTCAGTTGGCATTTCTGGCTCTAAATAGAATATTGCTTCTTGCTTGTTTTCTTCTTTTTGATGAACTTCCCTTTTTGTTTCAGTAAAATTGTATAGTGGAGATTTCCAATCTGATTTTTTGGGATTTTTTTGTGTTTCTATGGATTGTATTTGTTTTTTTGGTAAGATAGGTGGTGTAATTTGTTCTAAA
>CAMUBM010000110.1 GCA_947087145.1 uncultured Mycoplasmatota bacterium | reverse complement strand
TTCATACATCACTACTACTTTCTTTTTAAGTATTTATTAATGGAGATAGGTTACCTAGTACCCCCCCCCCGGGTCATTTCATCCATTTCTTCTAAAGATAGCGAGTTTCTATCTATAGTGAAATTAAAGTAATCTAGATTTTTTTTCGTTTCCCTCTCTTTTTGGACAGAAGGGTATAAAACGTTAGTATCTTCATAAAACGCTTTTCTTTTCTCTTTATTTTTTTCTTGCCATACTGCATTCATTAGGTCTAATTGTTCATCATAAATTGGATTCCTCTGTGCTAAGTTTTCTTCATAATTTGCAATACTATGTGAATCTACTCCCGTTAGTTCATAAAAAATTTTTTTGCTATAGTAATATTTCAAACGCAATCTAGCCAGTCTATCTTTTTCTTCTTGAGTACGATACCCATTTTTTGCTGCGGCTTCTAAAGCAAGTGTGTCGTCGATTTCTTTGTGATGCTCTTGTAATTCTTTTTTTACTTTGCCTATTTCGTCTTCTACGTTTTGCTTTTCTTTTTCTAATCTCTCTTTTTCTTCATTAACAGCCGTTTTCATTGCTTCATTTATTTCTTCTTTTCTTGCTATTGCGTCATTTAATTTTTTTGCTAATTTATTTCTTACTTGCCAATATAAAACGGCCTTTGAAAATGCTCTTTTTGTATTTATGTCTGCTTCATTTCTTGTTTCTCGATTTAAAAATTTCAATGCACTCGAATATTTAGAAGAACTTTTATAGTAAAGTTCCCATAAATCATCAATATCTATCTTAAAAATTTTAACCATAGATTCCATATTTACACGGAAAGTTAACGCAGTAAGAATTATGTCTTTTTGAATATTTTGAGGATAATTTTTTATTTTATTTTTAGCTTTTCTTTTACTAAATTTTCTTGTAAATTTTTCTAAAAACGGAAGAAGTTTTTCACTTAATTCTTCGTTTTTTATTTTTTCTAATCTTTCTTTTAAAGTGGTTGGGACAACCCCGATTTGTAAAGCATAATCTTCAATAGGAATTCCATTATAAATCATAAGATGTGCATTTCTAAACATATTTGTCATAAACATTTGGTCTATTTTTTCATTTTCTTTTTTTCGATTTACTTTTGCGCACTCTTTTAAAGCCATTTGTACTTCAAGATATTTTTCTGAATCACTAGAATTCTCCAAATTTTTAATAGCTTTTTTTCTCCTACTCCTTGTAATACCTTCTTTTTCCATTTGCTCATAAGAATCTCTATTTAAAATCATTTCAATAATTTTTTCATCTAATTTTCGTTCTTTTTCTTCTAACAATTCTAAGACATCACATATTCTTTGGTAACGTTCTCTATTTATTTTTTCTAATTTTCTAATTGCTAATGTTACATCATAAAAGTCTACATCCTGCTTTTCTTTTGCTTCTTTTTGAGAAAGTCCATTTTTTTCGATATCTGTCAAGGCTAATTCAATTCTTTTTTGATAGTCTCTTTCTAATTCTTCTTCTCTTTTTATAATTTCCGCATGTAATCCAGGGTTATAGTGAGGTGAATTTTCATTTAATAATTCTTTTATAACTGATTCAATTTCTATTTTTTTTAAATGATAACGTTTTTTTGTTTCCTTCACTGGATTCCCCGCTTGTAAAGAGGCAATAATTTTTAATTTATTTTGTTCGTTAACATAAGTACTTCTTTCTTTGCTCATTTAGTTTTCCTCCTTCAAAATACTTAAGAACGCTTCTTTTGGAACTTCTACACTTCCAAGCATTTTCATTTTCTTTTTTCCTTCTTTTTGCTTTTCTAATAATTTTCTTTTTCTTGAGATGTCTCCTCCATAACATTTGGCAAGTACATTTTTTTTCATAGCACTGATGTTTTCTCTTGCAATCACTTTGGAGCCGATGCTTGCTTGGATGGGAACTTGAAACATTTGTCTTGGAATGGTATTTCTTAGTTTTTCTACAACTGCCCTTCCTCTTGAATAAGCAAAGTCTTTATGGACAATCGTAGATAGGGCATCTACCATTTCGCCATTTAATAAAATATCCATTTTGACTAAATTGGACTCTTTGTATCCACAGATTTCATAGTCAAAGGAAGCATAGCCTTTGGTCGTACTCTTTAGTTTGTCAAAAAAATCATAAACAATTTCAGAAAGAGGAATTTCATAATGGATGTTTACTCGTTCTTCGTCAATGTATTCTAAAGATTTATAAATACCTCGTTTGTTTTGGCAAAGTTCCATAATGGCTCCGATATATTCGCTTGGAACAATAATATTGGTATAAATGTATGGCTCCTCTATCTTTTTTAAATTGGTAGAATTAGGCATTTTGTTAGGAGAGTCAATATCCATTTGTTCTCCGCTGGTAAGAGTAACTTTATAAATTACACTTGGACTGGTTGCTATAATTTCAATACCAAATTCTCGCTCCATCCGTGTCATAATGATGTCCATATGTAAAAGACCTAGAAAGCCCATACGAAAACCAAACCCTAATGCTTCTGATGTTTCAGGCTCAAAAGTCAGGGCAGCATCGTTTAATTTTAGTTTTTCAATTGCTTCTTTTAGAGTTTCATATTGATTGGGTTCAACAGGAAATATACCTGAGTACACCATGGGTTTCATTTTTTTGTATCCTTCTAGAGGAGAGGTTGCTTTATTATTTTGAAGTGTAATGGTATCTCCTACTTCAACGCTTGTAATATCTTTAATACTGGCAGAGATATATCCAACTTCCCCGCTTTCTAGACTTTCTAATTTTTTTTCTTTTGGGGTATGCACTCCAAGTTCTGTAATTTCAAAGTTTGCATTACTTGCCATCATTTCAATTGTATCTTTTCCTTTTAGTTTCCCATCGACGACTTTAATTAGAGCAATCACTCCTTTGTATGGGTCAAAATAAGAGTCAAAAATAAGAGCACGTAAAGGTTGGTTACTATTGTTTTTAGGAGGTTCTATTCTTTCTACTACGGCGTCTAAAAGTTCTTTCACTCCTTCTCCAGTTTTCCCACTACAAAGTAAAATTTCTTCGTCTTTGAAACCTAATACTTTTTTTAGTTCTTCCTTTACTTTAGGAACATCGGCATTGGGTAAGTCAATTTTATTAATTACAGTAATAATGGTTAAGTCTGATGCAAGGGCTAAATAAAGATTGGCAAGCGTTTGGGCTTCAATTCCTTGGGCGGCATCGACAACTAAAATAGCCCCTTCACAAGCTGCTAAACTTCTTGATACTTCGTAAGAAAAATCAACATGACCTGGAGTATCAATTAAATTTAAAATATAGTCTTCATTCTTGTATTTATAATTTAAACGTACAGCATTTAGTTTTATAGTTATTCCGCGTTCTCTTTCTAAATCCATATTATCTAAAAGTTGGTTTACCATTTCTCTTTTTTCAACAGCTCCTGTTATTTCTAACATCCGATCTGCTAGAGTACTTTTTCCATGATCAATATGGGCAATAAT
>CAMUBM010000109.1 GCA_947087145.1 uncultured Mycoplasmatota bacterium | reverse complement strand
GTTGACAATTGGTATAATTATAATATATAATTTAAATGTACTGCCCGATTAGCTCAGTTGGTAGAGCGCACGGCTGTTAACCGTTAGGTCGTAGGTCCGAGTCCTACATCGGGCGCCAGTATGAAATGAAAACCTCTATAAAATGGAGGTTTTTTTGTATATAAAAAGAAATCTAAAGATTATTTCTAGATTTCTTCTTTTTCTTTCCAAATCCATTTATCTAGAAGTGTTAATGCTCCTACAGCAATAGCAAAGAATACGATAACAGATGTTCCAAACTTTATAAGGAATATTTTTGTTGCATTTTCTTTTTGCCATTCGTCATCTATTGTATACAAAACATAGGTATCACTGATATTCATTTCGTCAATCGTTTCTGAAAGTAGTTTTTTTGCGGTATTTGTTAGTCCTGTTTTTCTTCCAATAGGGAGAGTGATTGTTTTTCCTTTGGCAATTTGATTCGCAATGCCTCTATTCATTTGGGCTAGTATATTGGTACCATCTTCTAATTCTATTACATAGTATCTTCGATAATTGTCATCGTAATCAAAAAGTTCTGTTTGTGTTTTATTTCTTTTTCTTCCAGTTCCTCCTCTTCTACGTCTTGTGTAGTGTTCGGCCCAATTGGCAAGACTATAGACGTTTGTTTTGGTAATTTTAACTGGAGTCACTGTTATGTAATCTATTGCAAGGGCCTCTTCCCATGCTTGTTTGGTTGTTACATTTTTTATTCCGTCTCCTGCCTTTTTGCCAATGTAATTTGTTCCTCTATTTTCTTCTATTTGCGATTGATTTATTGTTTGCAATTGCTTTTGAAATAAGATATTTTCTAAATCAAAATTATAGTAGAAGGCAACGCTTAAAAGAAGTGCTAAAACGATTAAAGTTGTTTCTACAATTTTTTTTATTTTATTTTCGTCCATATATTTTTCCTCTTTTCTATAATAAATTATACACTTATGTATTCTTTTTGTAAAAGATTTGTCATTTTTTGTCGAAAGACTTGCAAGTAAAAAAGAAGCCATTATAATAACGACTCGTGTTACTTGATGTAAAATGAATTAATTATTTTGTTTCAAGATTTTTTTACACTAATTGGTGTACTTCCTTTTCTAATTATTTTATAAAACAAGTAACACAGATTTTTTTGAAATAAAAATTTGCAAATTTTAAAAAAAAGTATATAATTAAAGGCGACTTGTCATAGAATGAATTGCTTGATAAAAAAAGGAGAGAAAAATGTTAGAATTAAAAAAGATAAAGAAAAGTTATACTACGGGGGATTTTACCCAAGTAGCTTTAAAAAGTGTAGATTTGAAGTTTCGTAAAAGTGAGTTTGTTGCCATATTAGGTCCTAGTGGAAGTGGAAAAACAACGCTTTTGAATATCGTTGGTGGTTTGGATCGATATGATGAGGGAGATTTAATTATTAACAATTGTTCAACCAAAAAGTTTAAAGATCAAACTTGGGATGCTTATCGTAATAATTGTATTGGATTTATTTTTCAAAGTTATAATTTGATAAGCCATATTAGTATTCTTGCCAATGTAGAAATGGGAATGACTCTTAGTGGGATCTCTGCTAAAAAACGTCATAAAAAGGCAAAAGAGGTATTGAAAAAAGTAGGTCTTAAGGATCATATGCATAAAAAACCCAATCAACTTTCTGGAGGTCAAATGCAACGTGTTGCGATTGCAAGAGCGCTTGCTAATGACCCGGATATTATCTTGGCTGATGAACCGACAGGTGCTTTGGATACTAAAACCAGTGTCCAAATTATGGAACTAATTAAAGAGATTGCCAAGGATAAACTTGTTATTATGGTTACGCATAATCCTGATTTAGCAAAAAGTTATGCGAGTCGCGTGATAGAGATGCGTGATGGAGAAGTGTTAAGTGATTCCAATCCTATTAAAGAGAGTGAAAAGGATGAAAAGGAATACAAGATAAAGCGTACTTCTATGGGGTTTCTATCAGCTTTAAAATTGAGTCTAAACAATATCAAAACGAAAAAAGGACGTACTATTCTTACTGCTTTTGCTTCTAGTATTGGAATTATTGGTATCGCTTCTATTTTGAGTTTATCCAATGGTTTTGATCGACAAATTGATATTTTTGAACGGAATACTTTGTCTTCTATGCCCATTATTATTAGTGCACAGGCTATGAATTTGGATGAGGAAACGATGAATGAAATGCAAAATGCTGTGAAAACGACAGAGAGTGATTATCCTACTACAAATTATGTTATTCCTGAGAAGACGATGGAAGAAACATTCACCCATAAAAATAAAATTACAAATGAGTATATAAAATACATTGAAAATGCTAATCCAGAAATAGTGAGTGGAATTTCTTACAATCGTTATACCCATTTAAATTTAATCAATAAAATTGATGGTCATGTGAAAATGGTGACGATTGCAAATTCGATGGGAAGTGTACCTAAGAATTTGAGTGAAAATAAACAAAGTGTGATTGAAGAGAAATATGATATTTTAGTAGGAAGAGAAGCAAAGGAAAAAGAAGAACTTGTTTTAATTGTAGATAGCAAAAATCATGTGAGTGCAGATATTTTAGAAAATTTAGGCTTGGATTCTAAAAAGGAAAATATTTCTTTTGAAGAGATTTTGAATAGTGAAATGAAATTAGTACTCAATGACGATTTTTATACAAAAGTAGGTAATTTCTTTACTATCCCAACAGATTTAGAGAAATTGTATAATTCCAAAAATGTTTTAACTTTAAAAGTGGTAGGAATTATTCGCTTGAAGGAAGAATTTCCTAGTTATGTACAACAATCTGCACTTACGTATACTGAGAGTCTTTTAGATTATGTTATTCAAAATAACAAAGACTCTAAAATTGTTAAAGCACAAAAAGAGGCAAAGTACAATGTAATGACTGGAGAAGCATTTGATTTAACTACGGAGGAAGGAAAAGAAAGTAAAGACCAAATTTTGGCTTATTTGGGAGATGAAGCCGTTCCTTTTATGATACAAGTTTATCCAAGAGATTTTAACGCGAAAGATGAACTTCTTGATTATTTAGATAAATACAATGAAGGAAAAGATACAGAAAATCAAATTGTTTATACGGACCAAGCGGAAATTATTTCTTCTTTATCTGGAAGTATTATGGATGCTATTACCATTGTGTTAATTGCGTTTAGTGCCATTAGTTTGATTGTTTCTTCTATTATGATAGGAATTATTATGTATATTTCAGTTTTGGAAAGAACAAAAGAAATTGGTATTTTAAGAAGTTTAGGGGCTCGTAAGAAAGATATTTCTCGTGTATTTAATGCAGAAACTTTTATTATAGGAATGAGTTCTGGTATTTTAGGAATTATCATTACTAGATTGTTATTAATTCCTGCCAACAATATTTTGTATGATTTGACAGATTTAAAAAATGTTGCGGTGTTAAATCCTGTACATGCGATTATTCTTATTCTTGTTAGTTTAGTGCTTACTTTGATTGGTGGAGCAATACCTGCTAAAATTGCAAGTAAGAAGGACCCTGTGATTGCACTAAGAACAGAATAAAATTCTGTAATATGATAGTAAA
>CAMUBM010000108.1 GCA_947087145.1 uncultured Mycoplasmatota bacterium | reverse complement strand
AGCAAAAGCATAACATTAAATAGTGAACTCTTAAAAAAAGACATTGATTTACTTGATTATGTCATTATCCATGAACTTTGTCACTTTTATGAAGCCAATCATAGTGCAAAGTTTTGGAGTCATGTCGAAAAATATTACCCGAAATACAAAGAAGCAAGAAAGCGTTTAAGGAGTTGATACCATGAACATTACGTCATTACAAAATAGCCATGTAAAAGAATGGGTAAAATTAAACAATAAAAAATATCGAGATGAAGTAGGTTTGTTTTTAATAGAAGGAGAGCATTTGATTAATGAAGCCAAAAAAGAAAATTGTCTAGTAACCCTTATTACAACCAATAAACAAGAAATCGCTGACTTTTATGTGACCCCAGAAATTATGAAAAAAATAAGTAACCAAAAAAGTAGTACCAGTAAAATAGCCGTTTGTAAGAAAAAAATAGAGAAACCTCTAGGAAACAAAGTGCTTGTTCTAGACGGAATACAAGATCCTGGTAATTTAGGAACGATGATCAGAAGTGCGGTAGCATTTTCTTTTGATAGCATTTTATTAAGTGAAGACTCTGTCGATGTATACAACGATAAAACCATAAGAGCCACCGAAGGCATGCTATTTAAAATCAACATTGTAAGAAAAAATTTAGAAATTGCATTAACAGAAATGCAAAAAAACTATCAAATTCTAGCGACCGATGTAAATAAGGGCAAAAGAACTTCGGAAATGACAAAAGAGAAAAAACTCGCTCTTATCATAGGAAATGAAGGCAGTGGCATGAAAGAAAGCACTAAAACATTTGCGAGCGAATTTTTAAAAATTCCAATGAGCCAAGAATGTGAGTCCCTAAATGCTGGAGTGGCTGCGAGTATCTTCATGTATGAACTAGGTGATTTTTATGACTAAATACATTTACCTAGGCAAAGTTGCAAATACACATGGTATCAAAGGAGAATTACGCATATTAAGCAATTTTGAAAAAAAAGAACGAGTTTTTAAAAAAGATTTTCCTATTTATATAGGAAACGAAAAACAAAAAGAAATCCTTTCTTCTTATCGTCCTCACAAAGAATTTGATATGGTTACTTTAGAAGGATACACAAACATTAATGAAGTCTTAAAATACAAAGGAAAGAAAGTCTATATAAAAAAAGAAGATTTGCATTTAAACGAAGAAGAGTACCTTTTCGAAGAACTCTTAGGATTAAACGTATTCGAGTTGGAAGAAAAACTAGGCATTGTCAAGAATATCGTGTATAATAAGAACAATATTTTGCTATATATTGAAGGACCAAAAAACTTTTATATTCCTCTTCATCTAGAATTCATAAAAAAAGTGAATTTAAAAGAAGAAAAAATAGAAGTCGAAAATGCCAAAGGACTGATGTTATGAAAATAGACATATTAACCCTTTTTCCCAATATGTTTGAAGGATTTTTAAATGAATCAATTATCCATCGTGCCATAGAAAAAGGTGCTGTAGAAATAAATATCATTAATTTTCGCGATTTTTCTAAATTAAACAATCACCAAGTCGACGATACTCCATATGGCGGAGGAGGAGGAATGGTATTACGTCCAGAACCTCTAATCGATGCCATAGACTCCGTAAGAAAAGAAAATACCAAAGTTCTGCTTATGTGTCCCCAAGGAATCCCCTACAAACAAAAAAAGGCAAGGGTATTAAGTAAAGAAAGTCATATTGTCCTTGTCTGTGGCCATTATGAAGGTTTTGACGAACGAATACGTTCCTTTGTCGACGAAGAAATATCAATTGGAGATTACGTCTTAACTGGAGGAGAACTTCCTGCACAAGTTATCTGTGATAGTATCATAAGATTATTACCAGGAGTCATTAAAGAAAAATCGAGTGAACAAGAGTCATTCACAAATAATTTACTCGATTACCCAACATATACCAAACCCCAAGAATATAGAGGCCTAAAAGTTCCAGACATTCTCTTAAGCGGTGATCATGCCAAAATAGATGCTTGGAGAACTTTAGAACAAGAAAAGAAAACCAAAGAAAAAAGAAACGATTTATTAAATTAGGTGAGTTGTATGAAAACATATGTGATAAAGAAAAGAAACAAAAACAAAAAAATAGGAAAGTTCAATTATGAAGACGAAGGATATACTTTCAAACCCAATATAAGAAGTGCCAATTTGATTAAAATCAGTTGCTTGAATCTGATGGACAAAGAAAAAGCAAGCCCTATTTTAAAGAAAAAGTTAGATAATTCGTTTCGCCGTCTGGCTGCCATTATTCTAAGCGTCTTAAATGATGAGGATACAACAAGTGGAGATTGCTTGATTGCTCTTGACGAAATTGCTAAAGAAAAAAGTATCATTCGTAACAAATACAAAGAATACTTAGAAAAAGCAGAACAAGAAAAATTTTTAAAACGTTTAAAAGTACTAGAAACCGAAGTGAAAGAAAAAATTGTTGATTTAAAAATAAGAGAACAACAAAAAGAAGAAGTATTTGAAAAAGGAAGAGGAAGATAATTTTTTGACAAGTGGGGAAGAATATGCTAAGATACGAAAAGCACTTTTGGAAAGGAGAAAATAAAAAATGGAAGAAATAAGTAGCAAACACAAAAGTTATAGATTGAGTCATACAAAAGTTATTTCTGAGGGAATGATTGGAACGGCGATATTTTTAACTTCTGCATTCCTAGGAACTTCTCTCGTACAAGAAGGATACATAAATGTAACAAAAACTACTCCGATAGAAAAAGAGGAAGAACAAGATAGTGAAATTTTACTTTTAAATCAAATCGAAAACCAAATAATCAAATCAACAGAAGGAATAGAGGTTTCTGATTTAAAAGAAGAAATAAAAAATACCATTTCTATATACAAAGAAACTAATGAACTATCAAAAGAAATGGAATATGCTTTAATGGTTCTAGAAATGCGTTTAGAAAATGTAGTAAAAGAAAACTTATCTTTAGACGAAGCCAATGGTATTATCTATCCTGCATTAATCGATGGATATGCCATAAAAGGAAAAGTAATAGGAAGAACTAAAGAAGAAGTGAAAGCAGATTGGGGATTAACACGCAATTTGAAAAAATAATCATTTGCATTCTTAAGTTTTTTTTGTTATAATGAATCTGCTTTTAAAACATGTAATCCGCTGCAACAAAAAATCGTATGATTACAGAAGAAATATATTTTAAGAAAGGACGTGTATGTATGGCTAATCTAGTCGATAAAATTAACAAAAAGCATATGAAACCAGACGTTCCTGAATTCCGTGTTGGAGACATTGTAAGAGTAGACGTTTGGGTAAAAGAAGGAAAAAAAGAAAGAATTCAAGCATTCGAAGGAATTGTAATTGCAAGAAAAGGTTCTGGGGTATCAGAAACTTTCTCTGTACGTAAAAAAAGTGGTAGTGTAGGAGTGGTAAGAGTATTCCCTATCAACACACCAACCATCGATAAAATTACAGTAGTGAAAAAAGGTATGGTTCGCCGTGCGAAACTAAACTTCATCAAAGGAATGCGTAAAGAATACAAAGTAAAAGAAAGAAATAGTGTAAAAGAAGTTTAAGTGACTTCTTTTTTTCTTTATAAAAAATGTTACGAAGAAATGCCATTAGAAAGACCAAAACCCCCACAAATAAACT
>CAMUBM010000107.1 GCA_947087145.1 uncultured Mycoplasmatota bacterium | reverse complement strand
AAAGAAAAATCTACAATACGGAGATAGACTTAGCAAGAAAAAATGGTTTGGCTGAGGGACTTTCTCAAGGTGCTAAACAAAATTCTATTGAAATTGCTAAAAAGTTGAAAACTGAAATGTCTGTTGAAAAAATAGCAGATATTACTGGTTTAACAAAAAAAGAAATTGAAAACTTAAAAAAAAGTCTAGAAACAGAAAAATAAATTTCTAGACTTTTTTATATGAAGCCAAAAACGAAATTTCAACAAATTGCCAACCATTCTAAATTATGATATATTTGAAATGGTGATAAAAATGGATAAAGATAATAAAAAGAACAATCTCTTACTTTACATAATCATTGCAGGTTTAATTATTGCTGGAATTTTTCTAGTCTATAAACTTGCTTTTAGCAACAAAGAAGAAAGCAAATTAGTAAATATTTCGGTTGCAGAAATAGAAAACAAAATAAGCAACAAAGAAACTTTTATTTTAGTGATTAGCCAAACCGGATGTAGCCATTGTGAACAATATTTACCAGAACTTGATAAAACCCTAAAAGAAGTTAACAAAGAAGCTTATCTACTAAATATTACAGGACTATCCAATGAAAATACTTCTACACTAAATAAATACGTGAACTTTTCTGGAACACCTACCACCATCTTCTTTCACGAAGGAGTAGAAAAAACAACTTTAAATCGAATTGTTGGTTATGCTTCAAAAACCAAAATTATAGAAAGATTACAATCTTTGGGGTACATTGATTAATATGGAAAAAACAATAAAATTTTTAAAAGGAATGGCTTTCAGCATTCTATTATTTGTTTTATATTTTCTCATCTGCCCTAACCTTTTTGCAGTACTTCTAAAAAATGGCCTTTTAAGTGACAATTTTTGGATACACAATCTATCCTATCTAGCCATCTATGTTCTTACTTTGCTAGTTATTTTACTTATTATTCACAAAGACCTTTGTAAACAATGGCGAGATTTTTTAAAAAATCCGAAACAAATTTTAAACAAAGGATTTACCTATTGGGTATATGGAATGATTGTCATGATTATTTCCAATCTAATTGTAAGTAGCATAATTGGAAACATTGCTGTCAATGAACAAATGACACGTGAAACTTTAATTGCTACTCCCCTTTATGCCATACCAACTATCATTTTTATTGGACCTTTCTTAGAAGAAATTGTCTTCCGCTATGGATTTAGAGAATCTTTTACCAAAAAAATACCTTATGCATTATTTTGTGCTCTTATTTTCGCAGGAATGCACATTATCAGTGCCATTGATACATGGACTCTTGAAGGCATCCTTGCTCACGCCAATGAATTACTATTTCTTGTTCCTTATGGTTCCTTAGGCTTCTTCTTTGCAAAATCTTATTACGAAACAGAAAACATCTTCTCATCTATTATCCCTCACATGTTACACAATACCATTTCTGTTTCCTTAATTCTAATTACCCACTTTCTAAATTTAATGTAGGTGATACCATGGAAGAACAACAAATAAAAGATTTACAACCCCCAAAAAGAAATACTTTCAAAAAAGTACTTTTTCTTTTTTTCCTACTACTCATCTTATTTTATCTATACATAAGATGCGTCGAGCCAAATCTTCTTATCGTTCATGAATACCCTATTATAGACAACAATCTTCCTGCTTCTTTTGATGGCACTAAAATTGTTCATTTTTCAGATATTTTATATGGTTCCACGATTCATGAAAAAAGCCTAGACAAAATTGTTACTAAAATCAATGAATTAAAAGCAGACATCGTTATATTTACGGGAGACATTCTAAATGACACTCTCTATTTAAAAGACGAAGATTACAATCTATTAAAAGACAAACTAAAAAACATCCAAGCAAAATACAAAAAGTATGCTGTTTTAGGTGATAATGATTATGCAAATGAAAATGCTGTGAAAGAAATATTAGAAACTGCCGGATTTACTCTTTTGAATAACCAAAACGAACTTTTATACTTTAAGGGAAATGATCCTTTAGAATTTATCGGCACCCCTTCCTTACTAAAAGGAAACATCAACTTAACTGACTCTTTAACAAGTTCAGAAAACACAGAAAAAACTTATAAAATTTGGTTATCTCATGAACCTACAATACTAGATAGACTTTATGAAAACAATTTAAAACCAAATCTTATTTTTGCAGGACATACTTTAAATGGATTAGTCTCTTTCCCATTGGATGGTTATTTATTACATCAAAGTGAAACAAGCAATTACTTAAAAAATCATTATGAAAAAGAAGAAACACAAATGTTTATTTCTAGTGGTCTAGGAACCTACAAATACAACGTAAGATTTTTAAATGCTCCTTCTATAAGTTTGTATCGTTTGTATAGCCATTTGTAAAAAGTGTACTATTTTGTTAGCACACTTTTTTTATTTTCTATTTTTTAAACACTTCACTATGACTTCCCGTATTCATTAAAAGTAAAATCAATTTATCTTCATTATACTGATAAACAAGAAGCCAATCTGGCTCAATATGACACTCAAAACAATCTTTATAATATTTATTGTCAACCAAATGATGATTTTTATATTTTGGTTCTAATGCTTCTTTATTAGCAAGTTGAAATACAATAGGCTCTAATTTGTCAATATCTTTTCCTTGCTTAATTACCTTTTTTAACCCCTTTTTAAACTTAGCAGAATATACAACATCGTACTTATATTTAGTCATCGGATAATAAAGATTCTTTTAAATCTTCCCAATTATTATAACGTGGATATTTTTCAGGGTTGTTAATCATTTCATCCACTTCTTTAAGTGCCTCTAACAAATCCTTACTTGGTTTAGGATTAACTACTTCAAAAGGAACACCATTTCTTTTTACTACTTGAACAAGCGCCATATTAATAAAGGTACTCATATTTAATCCTAAATCTTTTAAAATAGTAGTAGCCTCTTCTTTTATCTGCGTATCTACATTTACATTAATAGCACTCGTTAAATTTGCCATAGCTTCCACTCACTTTCTTTTTAAATTTTATCATATATTTTAAAAAAGTCAACAAGATAACTACATATTAACTATATATCATCTTTATTTATAATATGCATTTCTTTTAAAATTAGATACATTTTTCACCCTTTTACGCAAAAGAAAAAGACCACAAGGGTCTTTTAAACACATTCTACAAATGTATCTGTTAAGCAACGAATAGCACAAATACAATCTAAACTCATTGTGAAAAATGAATTAGTAGCAATGTAAGGATTTAAACTTGTTGTATCAGGATTATCTTGTAAAACACGACAAGTACAACAATTTCCATCTACTTTTTCCACTCTAAAAACAGTAGAACAAGTATCTGTATTTCCTACACATGATGCAACAGAATCTTTACTTGTTGGCATACTCCATGGAGTTCCATTTCCACAACAAGTATAAAGCATGATTGGTCTAGTATTACAAATAAGACAATTTGGTCCTCCACCAAGCATAGGACGATCACAAGAGTCTAAACAATTATCTGGACAAGCATTTTGTTGCAATACCAAAATAACATTTAAAATCTCTGCAATACAATTTGTATCCTTAGAGTCTTTATTACACATATCATTCACCCTTTCCTATATTCTCTACTATAATTTATGTTAATAAGAACAAAGTGTGAGCAAAACAAATAATG
>CAMUBM010000106.1 GCA_947087145.1 uncultured Mycoplasmatota bacterium | reverse complement strand
AAAGGATGTAAGATATAAATCCAAGTGGCTAAGTTTCTTTGTTTTTTATTTGTCTGTTCTTTCGTTTTGATAAGAAATGAAAATAAAAGAATGCTTAATGGAATTAAACTAATATACATACTATTGTGTCTTGGAATTCCATAATGATGTAAAAGGGTTCCTTCTAAAAGTAAAAGAAGAAAACTGATAAATAAATAGATTTTGTGTTTCTTTTCTAATGTAATTTCTTTATTTGCTACTAAGTACCCTATTCCTAAAAAGATAGGAGCATAGAAAATTCCATTGCGTGTATAATCAAAGATATAAAAAATAAAATGATAAAGAGGTTCAATAAAAGAAATATTTTTTATAAGGCCGTAGTAACTATCTCCAAATAAACCTATCATATATAGGAGAAGAAAAACACTTATTTTTATTCTTTTGTTTTTTATTTTTAAAAGATAATAGGTTATCCATATGCCTAAAAGTAAAGCCGGGAAGTACCAAAGGTGATAAAACGTTCCATTCACGAAAATGTCTTTTAGAATACCTACCCAATTTGTATTACTAAAGTAATGGTTGTATAAATTGAGTGGTAAAAATATAAGCATACTTATTCCATAAATTTTGGCTATTTTTAAAGTGTATGTTTTTAATTTTTCTTTTTCTTTTAAAGCAACTGGTAAAACAAAATAGCCTGTTATCATGAAAAAGAAGGGAACAGCAATACGAAATAGTACTCTTGTAAAAATATAATCTATATTTTCACTTAGTATTGTTAAGGGATAGGTATGAATGGCTACTATCATGAAAGCTGCGATTAAACGAAATGTATCGAAATTGTATTTTTTCTTCATTGTATTCTCCTTTATTTTTTTACTTTTCTTTTTTATTATACCACTACTTTCTTTTTCTTATAAAAAGAAAACACATCCTATTCGATATGTTTCAACTAAATTTTTCGATATCTTCTATCTTGGCGGCAAAATAAGGCAGTTTTTTATCTTTCTCTTTTAGGAAAATGACAAAGTCATCATCAAAATGAAATTTTCGATTAGTAGTCTCCATGGCACTTTCATTTTTAACAGACATTCCTGCTTCGTTTTTTATTTTCCCACCTTGTTCATTTAATTCAAAAGAAATGGTTTGCAAGGCTTTGTCAATATAATACTTTTCACCATTTGCAAAATAAAAGTCTTTCTGTTCCAGTTCTGTAAATTCTTTTTTTATTTTTAAATTCAAATAAGGAACTTTTAAGGTATCTCCACTTTGAAAACTTTTGCTTCCGATATATTCTTTTTCTTTTGTTTTTATTTTCTCCCAAATTTCTTTAAAGGTATTTTCTTCTATTCCTCTTATTAAAAATATCTCTTCATTTTCTTTGGTAAGTAGTTGCACTCCAAAATCCCCTTTTCCATTGTAGTAAAGAACTTCTATTTGTTCATATACTTGTGTATCTGTTGTACTATCAATTCCAAAATAATTTACATTTTTGGTATTTTTAAAGGTTCCTTTTTCTAATTTGGTGAAAACTTTAGGGAAATGGAATTCTTTTTTTAACATAGCATAGAAAAAGTTGTCTTCGGTTGGCTCGTCCATCCAGGCAAAATCGTCAAGAATATCACTATTTTCATTAAATTTCTTTTGGATTTCCTCTTCTATTTCTTTTTTAAAAGAGAATGTAAAAGGTCCATATTTTTTTATATAATTATTTTCATTTAGATTTTCTGTAGTAAAGGTTCCTTTGTTTAGATTTTTTACAATTTCTGGTTGGGGTGTAAATACAATATCTTGTTTGGCAAGTTGTTCTTTTAAATCATTCCAAATCAAATTAAACGTTCCACACCAAAGAGTATTGTTTTCCACTTTATCTTCCAAAGATAACACTACTTCTACATCACTCGTTTGGTATTCTTGTTTTTTTTGTTTTCTTTCTTTGTAAGCAAGACATCCTAATATTGTTAATAATAGCATCCCTCCTATGATAGGTTTTAATATTTCTTTTTTCATTTTTCTACCTCGATTTCTCTTTTTTCAAATCTATACCAAGCGTCATTGATCCAAATATCTATTTCATTTTCTGCCATAAATTGGTACTTTATGTCTCCTTTAAAATTTGCTTGTCCATTTTTTGTAGGTATCTCGTTTTCTTCTACAAAGTCTGTTATTTTTTCGATACCTACTCCACATCTTCCTATCGTAATTATTTCTCCTGTATCGTAATAGATTGTATTTTGCAGTTTTACCATTCGTATTAATTTAGGGAGGTTTTGGTCTTTTTTTACAGGAATATTCTTTTTTTCGTATAAGGTATGATTTAAAACTTTGATTGTTGTTCCTGTTTGGTAGCCTATGTCTTCTATTCGTTCATGGTGTTTTGTAACAGAATACGCTAATTCTTTATACAAAACCGTTCCTCCCTCTTTGTAGACAATTCGAATAGGAAAAAATGCAATTAGAAAAAGAAGTACTCCTATTAAAATAATTATTTTTTTCATGATTCCTCCTTTTATATAGTTTTTAAGAAATCTAAGACTTCTTCTTTGAGTGTATTGATTGCCCATAAATCCACTTGTAAATCATTGTAATTGAAAGCAACAAGGATATGAGCGTTTTTTTCTGAAATATGATATTTTCTGTTATTGATTATTGGCAACTCTTCTTTTTCTTCCATTTTTCTATCGAGATAATAGATGATTTCCCATTGTTTATAGGAGTCAGTAGTTTCATATATCTTTCGAATTCCAATGTACTTTTCTTGCTTATATACTTTTTGCGTTTTTATGAGTTTTAACTCTTTGGGGAGAGAATTTGTAGAAAAAGGAAAGTCTAAATTTTCTTCTGTATCTACATAACGATTGATTGTGTCTTCTAGGCTGGAATACGTATTGCTATCGGTAAAATTTTTTTGTTCCTCTTCTATAGGGAAGCCATTGGTCTCTGTATCGTTAGGATTGTTTTTTTCTTCACTGGTAACCTTATTTTGATTTTCTTTTTGAAGTACTTTTTCGGTGTTGTCGGGATAGAATGTAAGGCATCCGATGAGAATAAGACTAATTGGTAGCAATATCCATTTTTGTTGGTGTGGTTTTGTTTGCTTTTCTAGGATATTTTCATATATTTTTTGCTGATTTATTTTTTCTTCTAAAATTTTTTTCATTGTCTTCATATTTTATTCCTCCCTATACTTTTCTTTCAATTCATTGATAGTTCTATAAAGATAGTGTTTTACATTTGACTCGGTGAGATTTAAATGTTTAGCAATTTCTTTTAAGGTAAATTCTTCGACATAATAAAGATAAAAGATTTGAAAGACAACTACTTTTTTCTTTTTTAAAATTCTCCAAACTTCTTCTGTATCCCATTTTATGCTTGTTATTTTTTCAATGTCTATATCGTCTTTTAGAGTATTTTCTTCCATTTCTTTTTTTTCAAAAAAAGATACAATTTTATCTTTATAGTGAAAACGGTAATAGTCCTTTACTTTGTGTTTGACAATTCCAAATAAATAGGGTTTGTTGATTTCTTGTTTCTTCTTCACTTCTTTAAAGATATGCATATAGATTGTTTGTAAAATATCTTCGACATCTTGGCAATTTTTTACATGTGTTACTACATACAAAGCCACTTCTTTATAGGTCTCGTTGTATATTTTTTCAAATTTTTTTAAGGTTTCTTCACTGGCCAATTTCGTTCACCTCAAACTTACCGTCGTTCTTTTTCTTAAAAAAGTTCCATTTTTATTCATTATAGCAAAAAAAAACAAATCTAGTTTTCCTTTGATTTGTCTCTTTTTAAATGGCGGCTTAA
>CAMUBM010000105.1 GCA_947087145.1 uncultured Mycoplasmatota bacterium | reverse complement strand
CAATTTTTTTATTTGCCTCTGCAATATTATAATCTAAATTTAAATACTCTAAATTATAACCTTCATGCTCCATTTTTTCTTTGGTTTTGATAATAGCAGCAATCTTATTGGGAATTAACTTTTTCCCCATCAGCAAAATACTCGGTGCTTCCTCAATCACAATTTTTAAATTACCAATTGTATCATCAATGGCTTTTACAATTTTTCCTACTTCTTGATAAGCGTTTTTGTCCATAGAAGCCTCAAAAGCACTAAACAACTTATCCACATTTTCAAATTGTAATTCAATCGGTTTAGCCACTTGCGTAAAATCGGCTTGACTTGTATGATACTTATTTAAAATTTCTCGGTAACTTGCTTTTAATTTTGTTATCGTATCTCTATTTCTTACTTCACTTAAAGTAATACCTCGAATTTCCTCCAACAAAAAATTAGACTTTGTCTTCACATAACAAATATCCATTTCCACTTCGGCTATTTTTTTCTTTAATTCTTTATAACGTCGATCATTAAATAAATCTTCTATCTCCAATAAAGCATCACTAATTTTAGGAACTTCTACATCCTTAATTTCTTTAAAACGTCTTTGCCATTCAGTAAATACTTCTTTCGAATCCGTATTATTAATTAGAGGTTCTACTTTATTAAGTTCCGACAAAATACTAGCAGAAATAATCAAATTTTTATCTCGTTCCAACCCTTGAATTTCTTTTGCATACTTTTGTCTTTCTTTTCGGCTCATCCAATTTAAAACAACAACAAGAATAATGACTGTTGCTATATAATAAGTAATTCCCATCAATATAAAAGTAGTTTTAGACATACGAACCACTATCCTATCATTTTCATTTTACCATATCTTAAAACTATATTGGGAAAAAATGCGACAAAAAAACACATTTTTTTTAACAAGTAACATAGAAAAAGAAAAGCATTTTTTACTTTTCTTCCTTTTTGGAATTCAATATTGTCACTGACATATTTTTTGTATCCAATTTCTTTAGCACTTGCTCTACTTTCTCCAAAGTAATATTCTCTATATGTTCCTTTACATTATCTTGCACAGTACCAAAAGCCAAAATATCCTCTTGAATTAAATTATTAACACCCATAATATCGTCATAATTTAAAACCAAGGTAGCAACACTCGCATTCCTTTTTCTTCGCAAATTTTCTTCTGTCATTTCTAAATGTTGTAATTGTTCTTTAATAATTTTAATTGCTTCTTTGGGATATTTTGTCTCTATCGTAATGGTTGCAATCACATAATCTTCTATAAACGACCTAGAGGCACTCATATAATTAATTAACTCATTCTCCATTAAATACTCTTTCAAATCACTCGTGGGTCCAAAATTACTATGCAAAAGTAAATAATAAATATATCTTAGTTCAATAGGATCCACCCCTTTAAAAGCACTAATCGGTGTTTTCACAGAAATCTTTACTTTGGTATTCTCTACATTTCCAGAAAATTCACTCGATTCTTCTACAACACTCACTGGTTCCTTTAATTTTTTTAATTTTGGTTTTTTAAAAGAAGGTAACTCTTTCCTACTTAAGTTTTCTTCGACAATTTTTACTATTTCATAAGGATTGACATTCCCAGTCACTACCAAAAACATATTTTTAGGATGGTAGAATGTATTATAAACAAGTTCTATATCTTCTATATTTGTATTTTGTACATCTTCTTTCGTTCCTACAATCGTTTCTTTGTATCGATATTCATGAAATAAATCAGCAAAATGCTTAAAATAAAGTTTACTATCTGGAATGTCTTCGTCCATAGCCATTTCTTCTAAAATAATACTTCTTTCCTTATTCACCATTTTCTTTGTAAAAGCGGGAGTCAAAACAAAATCAAGCAAATGATTTAAATTGGCATCTATCTGTCCTGTGGAATAAACATGATAGCAAGTGTAATCAAATGTAGTAAATGCATTCACTTCACTTCCATATTGCGTATAAAAATCGGTAGCAGTCGAACCATCAGGTTCATAAAAATTTAAATGCTCTAAAAAGTGAGCAATTCCACTTGGAACCTTTGTGTACTTACTTTCTCCATCCAATTTGAACTCTTGATGAATAGAACCATAATGCACTCCTAAAGCGCAAAACATCCCTTTCACTTTATCATTTTTCCAAATATATACAGGCATTTGTTTCAAAACTTTTTCGTAATAAATAGTTTCTTTAAGTCCCTTTAAGTTGATTTCTTTCATTTTGATTCCCCCTCTCCTTGTAACGCATAAACAAAATTGATTTTTAATTTTTTTCCTAAACTTTTTAAATCTTTTTTCGTTATATTTTTATATGTATCTTTTAAATCTTTGTAAAGAGGAGAACCTACAATCGTATGAAAAGTATAATTATTCACCAAACTATTTTGATTATCTAAAACAATTTCCAAAGAAGTAGATAGTTGCTTTCTAGCCATCTCCATTTCTTCATCACTAATTTTTCCTTGGGCCATTTCTTTTATACATTTCTTAATTAACTTGACAGCCAAAGAAACATTTTTCTCATCCAACCCTACATAAACATAATACATACCATCGTATTTTGAAACAATGGAAGAAACACTATAACAAAGTTGATTGTCTTCACGTAAGGCTGCATAAATTTTAGATTTTAATCCTCCAGAACACAAGATTTCGTCGAAAAAAGCCAGACCTCCAAACATTTCTTCCTTACTTAATTTTTCTAAATTAAAACCTACAATCAAATTCGTTTGTCCAAAATTAGAAGGCTCTTTCGTAACCAATTCTCTCTTACGAAGTTTATTTTGTACATAAGGCATAACACTATGATTTTTAACACAATTATTATGAAAAGCACCTTGAATAATCTTTGCGACCTCTTCCATGTCCAAATCTCCAATAATGTAAATATTACATAAACTATTTTCATAAAATTTACGATAATATTCATAAAGACTTTCTGGAGTAATACTTTGAATTTCTTCTTTTGTTCCTAAAACAGAAGCTGAAGTAATCGAAGCACTATCCATATTTTGTAAAGCACGCTGAAACGCATAATTCATAGAATTTTCTTTAATTGATTCTATATCAGACAAAATACGCTTTTGAATAATTTGAAAAATACGTTCATCAAAGGCTTCTTCTTTCACATTCGGATTTTCTATAATTTCAAAAGGAAAAGATAACACTTTCTTTAAATAACTCGTATCGTTAACGTAAACTGGATTAATAAAGTCATAGACAAAACTCGATAAAACCATATTTCCCACTTTGCTAGAAACTCCATAGAAAAAAGATTGATAGAGTTCTTCTAACTGAATCACTAAATCTTTACGCTTGGGATACTTCTTAGTTGAATGACAAAGCATATCCACTAAAAAGTTGCGAAGACCAAGTTCTTCCTTTTTTGCATTATCATAAAAAGTAATTTCCATATGGCAATTTTTAAACTTATCTGTTTTAATTGTATAAATAGTAAAAGTATCAAACTCAAAAGCCTTATATTTCATAGTACACCTCTCTTTTTTAGTATATACAACATTTCTTGAATTATAATGTAGTTATTATAGCATTTATTTTGCCTTTTATTAAAAAAAATTAAAACAAAAAAATAGAAGTTTATTTTTGCTTCCATTCTTTTTTTAACTTTTCAATCTCTTTTAATGATAATTCGGTAAATTCTTGAATTTTCTCTATTGGCTCATTTTTGAACAGCATCTTCTTAGCAATCTCGATTTTGCTTTTCATTTCACCCTTTTCAGCCATCTCTTCTTCAATTTGTCTTTGTAAATCTTCTTTGTTGTAAA
>CAMUBM010000104.1 GCA_947087145.1 uncultured Mycoplasmatota bacterium | reverse complement strand
AAGTGGAAAAATGACATCAAAATTTATAAGAGAACAGAAAAAGAAGTTAGAAAATTTTGTCTACCAAAGGGAGCTACCACTAGAAAATGTTTGTGATGTAGGTATTCTTTTCGGTGGCTTTTCTATGCTTCCTCATCGTGCAAACAAAGCAATCGAATTATACCAAGACGGAAAAATAAAACGAATTCTTTGTTCAGGAGGAATAGGTTATTTAAATACAGACCGAAAAATTCCTGAAGCAATAAAACTGCAAGAATATTTATTAAAAAAGGGGATTTCTAAAACAGACATTCTAATAGAGCCAAACTCTAGAAATACCTACGAAAATTTTGTTGTCTCTACACATTCTAAAAGAACACTATTATTTAAACGGTTTAAGAGTATCCTTAATTACCTCCGATTATCATAGGAAAAGATGTATAGAAACCATGCACAAACAAACCGAAAATAAAATGACGATTTACGGAGTGGGTGCCAAAAACGGAAAAAACGACAAAGAAAATTGGGACCAATCTATACTAGGAATATGCACTATTTTAAAAGAATGTCTACTGCTTAATCATTACACGCAAACAGAAAGAATGGAGAGAGGAGAAACTCTCCTATTAGAAAAGAAAATGTCTAAAAAAGAAAAGTAAAGATTTTCTATTCCAGTAACAAAAAACTTATGATATAATGCTTCTAGAATAAGGGAGTGAAGCTTGTGCCAAATGAAGACCAAGACAAAACAAAAGTATACAATTTCGATGAATTAAATAATACAAATGAAGAACCAAACGAAGAAAATCAAATCTTTGAGATGGAGGTTCCAAAAGAGACGAATACTCCAATCGAAAACTTAGATAGTCGTCCAGACATGGATTTTTTTATGAAACCACCCGAAGAAGAAAAGAAGAAAAAGAAACCGAATAAAATCAAAGAATGGTGGAAAAAAAGAAGCAAAAAACAAAAAATATTGTTAGTGTCAGTTCTTATTATATTTTTAATTGCTCTAGGAGTAGGAATATTCTTCTTAGTTAAAAGTCTGAAAAAAGAAGAAGTGATAGAACCACCTGTTGATGTCATTGTAGAAGAAGAAAATTATCGTTATGAAAATGGAAATTTGATTTTTCTAAATGCCAATAAAGAAAGTATTGGTACTTATACTTGTAAAAATCAAAATGAAGAATTATGTTTTGTTTCTTTCTACAGCACCGAAGACAACTTTGATATAGAAAAGAAAATTTATGAAAATGGAACACCCGTAAAAACACGTGCAAGCATTATTGCAAACAATTACGTTTTCATAAACGATAACCCAAGAAAAGAAGATACATTGATTACACTTTACAATATAAAAGAGCAAAAGACCGAAGATGTTTACCAACTTGTAAAGAATATTGGCCAAAACGAAAATAGCGTCATACTTAAAAATTCGGATGGAAAATATGGAATTGTCAATTTTACAGAAACCGAAAGTGCCACCAAATTAGAGTTTAATTATGATTATTTAGGATACTTAGACAATAAAGAAAATATTTATGTATTCAAAGAAAGTGGCAGAACCATGCTCATGGATGAAACGGGAAAAACCATTAGTAAAGTCGTGAATGGTACCATCAAAAATGCCAACAAATCTTATATAAAAATTATGCAAGATACTGGGGCTTACGAAGTATACAATTACAACGGACAAAACACCTTTAATGACACGTTTGATTATGTTGAGTTAATGGAAGATTATGCCATCTTAATAAAAGAAAATAAGATGTATTTAAAATTCTATGATAAAAATAAATTAAACGAAGAGGGAATACCTCTATACAATAAAGAATATGTAAAAACAAGTGTTTACGATGAAACAAATAAATTAAAAGAAACCAAAGAGTCTTTTCTTATTGAAGAAAATAACAACACAATTACAATAACAATCTTTAATGGAAAAGACACATCTAACCAAACAGTAAATAAAGCAGAAGGGGTTTTAAGTAAATCCTTAAAAAATATCAATTACTTAGATGGAAAACTTTACATCTACAAAGATAGTAACAAAACAGAACTAATAGGTACCTATACTTGTGCCAATAAAAACAATGTAGGAAATGGAACCAACACTCTAAACAACTGCAAATTAGCAAGCGATACCATATGGGAAGATAACGACTATGAAATTCCAGGGACTCCTGGAGTTATACCTGTGTTCAACGAAAGATTTATATTTATTAGTGACAATCCAGACTTAGTCAATGAAACAAACAAAACCATAGTTCTGTATGATTTGAAAAAAGCAACCAACTTAGGAAAATATTCCGCAGTAAATACGTATTCCTATACTGGAACTGAAGAAATTACCTTTTCAACGACCAACAATTTACAAGTGATTGCCAAAAACCAAAGTGGTAAATTTGGAGTCATTAAAATAGGAGGAAGTGAAATAGCAGGACATATTGGTTTTAATTATAGTGAAATGGAGTCCCTAAGAGATTACTATGTAGCCAAAGATGCCAATGGATATCTACTCTTAAACAAATCAAACGGAGCAAGTATTACAAGTGCCATTCCTTACAAAATAAGAAATTACAATGATAAATATGTAAAAGCAATCAATAATGGAAACTACTATATCTATGCAAACAATGGTGGACAATTAACAAGTAAAGGATTTAAATACATTGAACTCTATGATAAATTCTATGCTGGAGTCGATGCCAACAACCAACTTGGATTATATGAATACGATAAGAGTGCAAAAAGTTTCTTAAAAACCGAAAACGGTCTTGTTCCTTTAACATTAAGTAAATATTACGGAAATGGAACTCTTGCTTTTAAAATGAATGTAACAGGAAACAACTACGAAGTATTAGTTGGAAACGAATCCAATATGTACGAATCTGTAGCGAATGGTGTGTTAGAAACGAAGGATGAACGCTAATGGAAACACGTAAAGTTACAAGAGTGGTGATTATTGTTTTACTAGTCATATTTGTGCCACTAGCCATTATTGGAACAACCCTTCATTTTAAAAATGCAGAGGCAGAAGGAACAAATACAAACAAAGAATTTAAACAAGATGGTAAATTGCATTTTTATAATAACGGAGAACTTTTAGGCACCTATACTTGCGAAGAAGAAGATTATTGTGACTATGCCACTTTAAGAAACACCTATCCCCACACTTTAGACGAATACGAACCAGAAACCCTTGCAAAAACAGAACTCATTAATAATCGCTTTGCCTTTTTATTAGACACGACAACAGAAAATTTAAAAGATGCAGAAATTATTCTGTATGATGTAACAACTGCCAAAATAGTAGGTCGTTACAAAGAAATAAAAAATTATGGAATTGGCATAGAAAATGATATATATTTGGTCAAAAATACAAAGGACAAATGGGGAGCTATAGAATTCTACGATGGTGTCAATTTAAAAATTCCCTTTGTGTATGATTATATTGGACTAGCAAACAGAATAGACCCTGGAAGTAACCATATCTTAGCAGATACGTTTGCTGTTTTAGAAGAAGAAAATTGGAAACTCATAAATAGTAACGATAAAGAATTGCTTCCTGCTACAACAGAAGAAATTTATTCTTACAATACCAATTACATTGTTTTAAAAAATAACGAAGGGATGCATCTCATTGATTATGAAGGAAGGCATTTACTAAATGGAACCTATCAAAACATTAATTTTTGCAATAAATATGTAACAATTTTGGAGAATAACAATCACTTTTATTTATTCGATCCAATAGGAAGTAAAAAAGTATCTCAAGAATACGAAATCGAAAGTAAAGAAGATGTAGTTTTAAAAGCAGAAGGAAACAATGTTCAAATAATAAT
>CAMUBM010000103.1 GCA_947087145.1 uncultured Mycoplasmatota bacterium | reverse complement strand
TAAATTTTAACGAAAAAAAAGGAAATTACCAATTCACCTTGTATATATAGTATAGAAAGGAGGAAAACGATGAAAAAACTAAATGTTCAAGAATTAACCAACATTTCTGGTGGATGCATCATCGGAATTGGAAATTTCTTAAGATGCTTAAAAACATTTTTAAGACATTTTCGTCTAATTTAAAAAAGAACGATTAAAATTTGTTTTTCTTTTATTTTTTATGCTATAATACCTTACAGGTGAGACAATGAAAAATAAAAACAAGAAAATAGAAACAGAAGAACAAAAAGAAATCAAGAAATTTATATTTGTAATATTGGGACTTGTGATTATCCTAGTAGGAATTTATTTCTTTACAAGAGCATTTGTAACCAAAGATTTGTTTAATACAAGTGAGAAAACATACCAAGAAGGAACCATCAATTATGATATAGCCATTGTTGGAAATATGTTAACGAGACCAAACAAGGAGTATTACATAATGGCATTTCATAGCGACAATGCAGATGCCATTTACTACAATGCATTAATTGGAAAATACATGCAAAAAGAAAAGGCTGAAAAAGTATACTATATAGACTTGGATAATGCTCTAAATAAAAAATACGTTGCAGAAAAAGAAGAAGAAAAAAGTACTTCTTTTAAAACAATAAAAGATTTAAAACTAGGTGAGTTAACCCTTTTAAAAGTAAAAGAGGGAAAAGTTACAAAATACATTACAAATATAGAAGAAATCAAAAAAGAATTAGACATCTAAAAAGGTACGCAAACAACGTAACCTTTTTTTATGATCCAATTTTAATTTTGTCTATAAAAAGTCTAAACTTGTAAACTAGAGAAAAAAGAAAAAGAATTTCACCTGCTTTTTCTTTGAACCCTTTGTGAAATATGATATATTAAAAGAAAGTAGAGGGTGAAACGATGGATAAAAATACAAATCGAAAAATAGGTTTTAATTTAAAAGAAATAATTGTAGTGATAATTGTGACCGCTTTAGTTACAAGTCTTACAACAGGTGTAATTGTCTACAACCAAAACAAATTAACAAAAAATTTGACATACCAAGACTTAAATGAAGATAATGCTCTAAAAGAATTCCTAGCAGTTTATGCCAACTTAATAGACCAATATTATGAAAATGTCGACAAAACGGCTATGTTAGAAAGTGCTATTGGAGCCATGTTTAATTATTTAGGAGAAGATTATTCTACTTATATGAGTAAAGAAGAATCAGATGCCTTAGCGGAAAAACTAGAAGGAGAATACAAAGGAATAGGAATAGAAATTAGTAAACAAGACAATACCATTGTAAATTTTATTGAAGGGGGGGCAGCCCAAGAAGCAGGATTACAAGTAGGAGATAAAATCACCCATGTAAATGGAAAAGAAATTACAAATACAAGTGAAATTACCGAATTAATAAAGAATACGAAAGCAGGAGAAAAAATAAAAATAACCATTCTTCGTGGAGAAGAAAGATTAGAATTTTCAATAGAAAACAAGAGAATCTTCTATCCAAATGTAAAATCAGAAATGAAAGAAGAACATATTGGTTATTTGCAAATCGCTACCTTCTCGAATACTTTAAAAGAACAAGTGAATTTAGCGTTAGACAAATTAGAACCCAATGATTTACATACTTTAATTATTGATTTACGAAACAATACGGGAGGTTACCTATCCGCAGCCAAAGAAGTAGCAAGTCTATTTTTAGAAAAAGGAAAAGTGATTTACTCTTTAGAAGAAAAAGAAGATACCAAAACATTTAAAGATGAAACCGATGAAAAAAAGGATTATAAAATAATTTTACTTATGAATGAAGGAAGTGCATCTGCATCTGAAGTATTAATTGCGGCATTGCAAGAAAGTTACGGTGCAATAACTGTAGGGACAACTACTTATGGGAAAGGCAAAGTACAACAAACACATACCTTAGAAGATGGAAGTATGGTAAAATACACTTCTGCAAAATGGCTAACTCCTAAGGGAACTTGTATTGACGAAATTGGAATAACTCCAGATTATGTAATAGAAAATACGTCGTTAGATATAGATGAACAATTAAACAAAGCAATAGAATTAGCAAGAGAATAAAACCTTGGACAAATTTTAAGTGTCAAGGCTTTTTTTGTTATCATTTTCTTTTCCTTTATAATATTGTATAATACCTTATGAATGAAAGAGAGAGAAAGATGGACAATATCAAAATTGGAGATCGTCTTACTATACATTGTTATAAACACAATGGTGTACTTCACCGAGTCTGTGAAGAAGCAATAATTTTGGAAAATACGGAAGAATATTTAGTTTGTGCAAACGATAAAACAAAAATAACAGAAAATGATGGACATAGTTATCATACAGGAGAATTGGCCATTTTAATTTTTTACAAAAAGAATTGGTTCAATATCATTGCTCAATTAAAACAACAAGGTCTATTCTATTATTGTAATATTGCTTCTCCCTTTATTATAGATAATAATATTATTAAATATATTGATTATGATTTAGATTTAAGAGTATTTCCAGACGGAGGGTTTCGCATCCTAGATCAAAACGAATATAAATACCATAAACAAATAATGAAGTATAGTAAGGACTTAGATCGTATTATAAAAGAAGAATTGCAAAAACTAATTTCCTTAAAAAAAGAGGAAAAATCACCATTTGATAAGGAATTAATTCATAATTATTATCAAAAATATGTAAATTTGAAAAAAAATGCTAAAATTTAGCATTTTTATATTGCATTTACATAGAATATAGAGTAAAATGTAAAACGTGCTGAGGGAAAAACAGCATAAAAAAGATACCAAAACAAAAGCATTTTACAATTAAAAAAAAGAGGTCAATGTAAATTGTCGAAAAAAGTTGTAAAAAAGTGTTGACATCAAAAAAGAGTTTTGGTATATTACTAGTGCGCAGACAAAAAGGCGCAAGAAAATGATCTTTGAAAACTAAGTAAAAAAGTCAATTTTGAGTAGCTGAGATTGAACAAAATAAATATTGATTTATAAATAAATCTTTTTATTGAGAGTTTGATCCTGGCTCAGGATGAACGCTGGCGGCATGCCTAAGACATGCAAGTCGAACGAGGTGGCCCATTGAAGTTGGAGTGCTTGCACAAAAATGGATTTGGATTTTCCACCTAGTGGCAAACGGGTGAGTAACACGTGGGTTACCTGCCCTTAAGTTGGGGATAACAGTTGGAAACGATTGCTAATACCGAATGTGCTCTTCGGAGTAAAGAAGCCCTTAAAGCTTCGCTTAAGGATGGGCCTGCGGTGCATTAGCTTGTTGGTGGGGTAATGGCCTACCAAGGCAACGATGCATAGCCGAACTGAGAGGTTGATCGGCCACACTGGGACTGAGACACGGCCCAGACTCCTACGGGAGACAGCAGTTAGGAATATTCGTCAATGGGGGAAACCCTGAACGAGCAATGCCGCGTGAGTGATGAAGGCCCTATGGGTTGTAAAACTCTGTTGTTTGGAAAGAATTGTATAAGTAGGAAATGACTTATACTTGACGGTACCATTCAAGAAAGCCACGGCTAACTACGTGCCAGCAGCCGCGGTAATACGTAGGTGGCGAGCGTTATCCGGATTTATTGGGCGTAAAGCGTGCGCAGGCGGTTTGTTAAGTCTAAAATCAAAGCCCGAAGCTTAACTTCGGTTCGTTTTAGAAACTGGCAGGCTTGAGTATGGTAGAGGCAAACGGAATTTCTAGTGTAGCGGTAAAATGCGTAGATATTAGAAGGAACACCAGTGGCGAAGGCGACTTGCTGGGCCATCACTGACGCTGAGGCACGAAAGCGTGGGGAGCAAATAGGATTAGATACCCTAGTAGTCCACGCCGTAAA
>CAMUBM010000102.1 GCA_947087145.1 uncultured Mycoplasmatota bacterium | reverse complement strand
TAATTTTTTCGGGTTTTGGTTGATAGAAAGGTTAAAAAACACCATCCTTGTAGGATGGTGCAACGCTTAAGGCAAGCACTTTACTTTATAGCACTTGCTTAATCTTATGTTAATCTATTTTTTTTTCGATGTAAAGAGATTTTTTATAATTTTTTTAATCCCTTTTTCTTATATTTAAACTAGTATTTACTTTTTCACTTCACCCCATTTTTTTTTTTACTTTTAATTTCATATTTTCCTCATTTCTTTTATTTACTAATGGTATAATATAAATTTGTTTTCTTTTGGTATACCAAACCAATTTCTGCCAATACTAAAAATGGTGAAATATATGCAAGAGAAAATTTTAAAACAACTAGAAAAAGAGTTTGAAAAAAATACAGACTTTATAACGAAAAAAATTGCTACAAAACATTTTGGAGATATTTATGTCATTTATTTAGAAAGTGTTACGGGTAGTGATAAAGTCAATGATTATATTTTAAAACAACTGACTTCTATTAATAATTTGAAAGATGTTAAAAAGTATAATATGGGAAGTATTATTCCTGGACCTAATACGGTTAAAATTACGGAACCTGATCAAATAGAGTATTATTTAACGAATGGGTTTACAATTGTTTTAACGGCAAAAGAGATACTTGCTTTTGAAACAAAGGCAGATATCAATCGAAGTGTTAGTGTTCCAGAGGTGCAAAAATCGATTTATGGACCGAGTGATGCTTTCACTGAAAATATTCAAATTAATTTAGGTCTTTTAAAAAGACGAATTAAATCGAGTCATTTAAAGAGTGAAGATTTGAATATGGGAAGAAAAACCAATACCAAAGTGCAAATTTTATATTTTGACGATATTACTGATATGAGTGTAGTTACAAACATTAAAGATAAGTTAGATAAATTGGATATTGATGGTATTATTGATGCCGGAAATGTTGCTAATATTCTTTCTGAAGACGAAAACACTCCTTTTCCAACGATATCCCAAAGTGAACGACCCGATGTAATTGCAACGGCACTTTTGGAGGGAAAAGTGTGTATCATGGTCGATACTTCTCCTTTTGTTTTAATTTTACCTTCTTTTTTTGCTGATTTTATTAATCCAGTGGTTGACAATTATAATCGAAATGTCAATGTTAATTTTTTGAAAATTTTACGTTTTGCTAGTTTTTTCTTTACAATGATCCTTCCCGGCTTTTATATTGCTTTAGTCAATTATAATATGGAAACGATACCGACAAGTTTGCTTGTTAATTTTGCAGCCCAGAATGATGGGGTCCCCTTTCCTACCATTATTGAAGCAATTGTCATGGTAATTGTCTGTGAGATTTTAAGAGAAAGTGATTTGCGGTTTCCTAGTAGTTATGGAAGTGCCATTTCGATATTGGGGGCTCTTGTTTTAGGAGAAGCTGCGGTATCTGCAGGAATTGTAAGTCCGATTATGATTATTGTAATTGCTTTTACTTTTATTACAAGTTTAATTTTTACAGAACTGGAAGTTATCAATGCTATTCGGTATTTTCGATTTATCTTTTTGGTCCTTGCAGCAATGTATGGATTGTATGGAATTGCTCTCGCACTCATTTACTTCTTAATTCATATTACAAGTGTAAAATCAGCTGGAAAACCTTATTATTATCCGATTGTTCCTTTTGACTTTACGTATATTAAGAAAACACTTTTTAAAGTTAAGTACTTAAACGATACCAAAAGAAGTAAATTACTTGCACGTAAAAATCAAATTAAAAAACAGGTGGTGGATGCATGAAAAAATATTTCATTCTTCTCTTTTTTATTTTATTGGTCAGTACGGGTTGTTTTGACTACACAGAGTTAAATGATATGGCTATTGTTTCTGGCATTTCTCTTGATTATGAAGAAAATGGTTATCATGTTGGCTTTGAAATCTTAAATACGGTTAGTAAGGACGATAATCAAAACCAACCCAAAGTGTATTTGGTAGAAGGATATGGAACTTCTATATCAGAAGCATTTTCGGATGCTACTTTGGAAGTAGCAAAATACCCTTATCTTGCTCATTTGAAAACATTAATTATTGATGAAGAGATCGCCGAAAATCATGTCAAAGATATTATCGATTTTTTAATTCGAGATAATCATGTTCGAAATATCTTTTATCTTGCTCTGGCTCGAGATACATCTGCTCTTACGATTTTAAAAAATACAGATGCGAACAACCCAGTAGTGAGTACGGCTGTTGCAAAACTTATTGATAGTAATATTTTTTCTGATAATATTGCTGCAAATTTAAATTATGAACAATTTGTAACCAATATTATTGACCCACGAAAAGATACGTATGTTTCTAGTTTAGAAATAGAAAATGGAGTGATTAAATTGGGGCCACTTGCTATTTTTAGTGGATACAATATGCAAACCTATTTAACAAGTGAAGAGTCTGTTACATTTAATGCGATGCAAGGAGAAGCTAAAGAGATGCATTTTCAGGTTCCTTGCCCAAATGATCCCGAAAACTTTGTTGTTCTTACTTCTTTTAATAAACCGAAATCAGGTATTGAGATAGAAGAACAAACGGTAAAAATTTCAACCGAAATCGAAACACGAATTGTAGAAAATCATTGTACTATGAATTTCAAAGAAGTAGAAACCTATGAAAGTATTCAAGAGGCTGTAGAAAAAGATTTAAAGGAAAGTATGAAAAATCTAATGGAAAAACTTATTGCTAATGATAGTGATATTTTGAAAATCAAACAGGTTTATTATCAAAAGTATAAAATGGATAAAGATTTTAAAGGATTGGATTATAACTACGATGCCAAAGTGATTATCAATAGAAATGGATTAATATTTGAGGTGGAAGAATGACAAGTAAATTAGAAAATTTTGCAACCAACTACTTTTTAACACGTGCTTTGTTTTTAGGAATTGGTTTTTCAGTGATTATTGGGTTATCAAAACAAGATAGTTTTCTTGCCTTTGGTGTCGGAACGCTCTTAGGTATTTTACTTATCTTTCTCATTAACAAAATTCAAAAATTTAAGGGTGAAAAAAAACTCTGTGATGTTTTAAAGGAAATGAAAGGTCTTGGGTTTTTTTTACGAATTGTCTTTCTACTCTTTGGAATGGCATTACTTGCAGAAGGTCTTACTTTTATTCAACTTTTTGCTTCTTCCTTTTTCTTAATTAAAACTCCTATTTGGTTTATTTCTTTGCCACTTTTGCTTCTTATTTTACGTATTTCAAAAAATGGCATTACTACGACGTTTCGCGTGGCAACTTGTCTTTTTCCTATTTCTGTTTTTTTAACACTTATCTCTTTGGGAGCCTTGTGTGGATATGCTACTTTGGATAATGTAAAACCTTTATTTGTTACAGAAACCATGGATTTTGTTAAATCCGTATTCTATTATACTTCTCTTTCTGTATCGCCTTCTATATTAATGCTCGTTACCAATAAAAGTAATAGTACTTGGTCTTATTTGTTTGGAAGTTTTACTTTGGTTGCTAAAATGTTTTTAATCTTAGCGATTATTGGTCCTTTGCTTGCTACGATTTATCGCTTTCCTGAATACATTATCTTAAAAGAGATTAAGTTGCTTGATTTTATTGAGAAAATAGAGAATATTGTAGCTTTGTCTTGGATATTTGATGTTTTTGTTTATCTTTCTATGTCTTCTGTTTTTATTAAAGAACTTCTTCCTAAAAAGAAAAAAGGGCTTGTACATGGTCTAGTTGTGTTAGGAGTTTATCTGCTTTCTTTTCTGGTTATAGGAAAGTATTATACGAATGAACTCATTATTTATTATACTTTGCCTATTTTTACAGCAGGGGTGTTTGTTATCACTATTCCTCTATTATTTATTCATACCTATAGAAAAAGATTGATTACACCTTC
This sequence comes from uncultured Mycoplasmatota bacterium, assembly GCA_947087145.1. Classification (GTDB taxonomy): domain Bacteria; phylum Bacillota_I; class Bacilli_A; order RF39; family UBA660; genus MGBC108787. The sequence goes on along the minus strand of CAMUBM010000102.1, from coordinate 22 downwards.
TAAGTAATCAATCTTTCTTTTT
>CAMUBM010000101.1 GCA_947087145.1 uncultured Mycoplasmatota bacterium | reverse complement strand
GTTAAAAAAACTAGAACTTAAATTTAATACCCCAAAGAAAAAGAAAAAACGAAAGACTAAACCTTATGTGCAGATGACTTTTCCTGGAGAACGAATACAGATAGATGTTAAGACCGTTCCTACAAGATGTATAGTAGGTCCGTTCAAATTGTACCAATATACAGCAATTGATGAATTCAGTCGTGTTCGTTATCTAAAAATTTATGGAGAAAAATCTACTTACACTTCTTACAAATTCTTGCAAGAAGTCATAAAAAAATTTCCCTTTAAAATTTATACGATAAGAACAGATAATGGTCCTGAATTCACCAAAAGATTGCTAAGTAAAGATCCAAAGGATAAGACTATATTTGAACATGGTTTAGAAAAAGAAGGTATTCATCATGACATCATTAAACCTTACACCCCTAAACATAATGGTAAGGTAGAACGAAGTCATAGAAAGGATAATGAACGGTTTTATTTGTCTCATCGCTTTTATTCCTTAGAAGATGCCAATAAGCAGTTGCAAGTTTATTTAAAGGAATATAATAATTTTCCTATGCAACCTCTTCATTGGAAATCTCCTAAGGAATGGCTTCGTGATTATTTTAGTAATCTAAAATATTCTTTCGTTGGTTTGTCGTTACCTTTGTAACTTTTGTTTGACAAACCTACAGGTAGTAAACATATTTTCTGTTTAAGTCACCAATGATTTTAACAAATCAAAGAGGTCGTTAATTCCTGTAGACATGAATTTTTCTACTTTGCTTCCTATAAATATCGCTGCATCGGTTGTGTTGTTGGAATAGTCTTTGGCTGTTTCATAAGTATAACTTTCTAGGTCAATCGGTTTGCCTTCTTTGATATCCGATTCGAATTTTTTGATACTTTCTTCGGTCATGGCTGTTTTCTTGGCAGCTTTTGCTTCGTAATATCCACTTTCTAAAGCGATATAAAGACTAATAAAGAGTAAGAAAAGAAGAGCTAAAGTTTTTAAAAACCAATTGTTGTTTTTTTTCTTTTTCATAGTTCTCCTTTCACATAAGCGTGTATCGCTTTGCTTAAAATCGAAATAGTATTATTAATCTCCGTGATATTGTTGTATTGACCACCCAGTTCAATTAGGATAGCATTGGGGCTTATATCTTGGTTATAGATCCCATTGACTCCACTTCCTCCTTTTAGGCTAATGCCTCTTGTTAATTTCGGATTGATGTTTTTGATGTAGTCGTTAATAGCCGTCGCCATTTTCAAATTTTGTTCATAGTTTTCGTGGTCTTTGCCAATAACAAAGAGAACTTTAGCATAACTTTTATTTTCTATTTGAGTGGTTGTAATTTCATGAGACATAGAGTCGCGATGGAGATCAATGAAGTATTTTAAACTTTTGTTTTTTTCCATAGCATCTTGCAAAAGTATTTTGCTGGCAGCATAGGAGTATTTGTATTTCCAATTGTGGATACGTAATACTTCTGTAATGTCGTTGGTTTCTACAAGAGTGGGTATTCCTAGATCATTTAAACTTTCTCTTAAAATATATCCTGCCATTAAAACACTCGGCGTGATGTTGTAGGAAGCATTATTTGATCTTTGGTATCCTTCTGTTTGATGGGTATTGTAAATGTATACAATGGGTTCTTGTACTTCTGTTTTATAAGGATCTTCAATGTAATCGGTTTCGATGCCATTTACTTCTTCAGAGGGCTCATACTCCCCTTTTTCTACTCCCAATGTGTATTTTAAAAGAAAGTTGGTACTATCTAAATTCATTAAGTCATAAAATAAATTTTGGTTTTTTTTACTATTTAGATTGTAATTTACAAGAGTGTTGATTAATTTTTCGTTATCCATTTTTCCTAAGAACTTGGTGTAAAGGATATTAAAGATGTATAAAAATGTAACAAAAATGACCGAGACACTAAGTCCTATTTTTACTCCAAATTTTAACTTTCTTCTCCGTTTCATTCTTTTTGCCATGTACTACTTCTCCTCCTTTTTAGAAAGTATATAGTACAAACCTCACAAAAAATGTTGAAAAAAGCACGATTTAGGTGCTTTTCATAAAAATGTTGTTGATGGCATCAGCGATAATGGTGGAACTATTTTCTAGCACTTCATGTATTAAGACACTGGTATAGAATTTTTTGTTTTGTTCTAATGTACAAGGAACACCAATGGAAAGAACTGGAATGCCAAAGGTACTCCCGTTGATTTCTTTTGCAGCATTTATTGCACTTCCAGGAATGATTCCTGTATCATTGATTTCCATTGCATTATTTAAATATTCTTCGTTACTTGTTGCTAGAGCATCTATCATAATCAATAAATTGGGTTTTATATCTTCTACGACCATACTAATTAATTTAAAAGAATTAATTCCAGTTTTCTCTGTAACCGATGGGTTAAATAAAGCAACTTTCGGGATGGTTAAAAAATCGATGTATTGGTTGGTAGCAATCAATTTGTCTGTTGTGTACACTCCTAAAGCATCTCCGTCTACATCTTTGTTTCCTAAGCCTACCACTAAAACTTTGTTGCTTTTTGGGTATTTTTTTAAAAATAGTTTCAAAATGCGTTCCAATTCTTTAGTTAAACTATTTTTTTTTTTATGTAAGGCTTCATAAGGAAATTGCATGACGATGTAGTCCCCTTCTTTTCTTTTGATGTTTTTACGTTCTTCTTTAGTAACGATATAATGTGTCGTTTTAATACTTGTAGTCTTTTTTTCTTCTACTTTGCATTTAGCAGAAATTTTTTCAATTCCAGTATCTAAGAACAATTTTTGTTTCATAAAATTCCCTTCTTTCTCATCTTATTTTTATTATGGTGCATTTTTTTTCATTTACTACATAAGGTTTAGCAAAGGAACTTGCAAAACAAGGAATAGTTTGATAGAATGGTTTATGAATTTAAGAAAGGAGATTTTTATGCCTAATATTAAAAGTTCAAAAAAAGCTGTTAAGGTAATTGCTAAAAAAACAGATAATAATCATGAACTAAAAGCTAGAGTTAAAAACTTAATTAAAACTACAGATCTTGCTATTCATGCAGGGGATAAAGAAAAAGCTACTAGTTTATTTAATGAAATGAAAACGAATATTGACCATGCAGTGAGTAAAGGTTTAATTAAAATGAATACCGCTGCTAGACAAAAATCTAGATTATCTAATAAAATCAAAGAAATGAAGTAGTAATACATTGTACTTCATTTTTTATATGATACAATGAACATTAAGGTGGTGGACAATGAAACTATTAAAAAAAACGTTGGTTCCTTTTCTTTGTATTGGGCTTCTTTTATTTACATTTTTCCATTTGGATAGCATTAGTGATCGACTTGCGCTTGCTCTTGAAAAAAATCCTGTTGTGGTTTTAGAAAAAGGAAATCTTTATGAAAAAAAGGATGATTTTACTTATGTACAAAATACGGAAGATTTTGTTCCTCTTAGTTATCAGGATTTATTAAATATTTATTATACAATTACGAATCATGGTTTTAAAACATTTACTTTTTATTGTCCTAGTGAATACAAAGATTGTTTGAATGACGTTGAAAAAATAAGTAATGACCCCGAGATACTTACCAATATCAATAATTTTGTTCATCCCTATAATGGTTTTTCCAACATTCGAACTATAATTTCTGAGTCGGGGGAAATTAATATTACAGTTACTTATTTGTATTCAGAAGAAGAAACCCGCCAAATCAATGCCAAAGTAGATGCTATTTATGAAGAGATTATTGATGAAGAAATGGATACATATGAAAAGATTAAGAATATTCATGATTACATTATCAATCATACAAAATACGATGTAGAAAGAAATACGAGTGATGCTTCTAAATACAACTCTTATAAAGCATATGGACCTTTGTTAGAGGGCTATGCAACTTGTAATGGCTACACCGATGCTATGGCTTTGTTTTTAACCAAAATG
>CAMUBM010000100.1 GCA_947087145.1 uncultured Mycoplasmatota bacterium | reverse complement strand
AAAAGATATGGAAATATTAAAAGTAGAAAATTTAACTAAAACCTATAAAAGTGGAGATGCAAAAGTAAACGCTGTCGATCACATTTCTTTTTCGATTGAAAAAGGAGAGTTTGTTGCTATTGTGGGGGCTAGTGGAAGTGGAAAATCAACTCTTTTGCATTTACTTGGAGGAGTCGATCGTCCTACGAGTGGGAAAGTCTATATTGATGGTAAGGACATCTATTCTCTAGACGATGATGCACTTGCTATATTTAGAAGAAGACAAATTGGAATTATTTATCAGTTTTACAACTTAATTCCCATCTTAAATGTGACTGAAAATATAATGCTTCCCTGCAATTTGGATAATGCGAATGTATCGAAAGAACGTTTAGAAGAAGTACTTGAAACTTTAAATTTAAAAAACAGAAAAAATCATTTGCCAAACGAATTATCTGGAGGACAACAACAAAGAGTATCTATAGGACGTGCCATTATCAATAATCCAGCCATTGTTTTAGCAGACGAACCAACAGGAAATCTAGACTCCACAGCAAGTGACGAGATTGTTTCTCTATTAAAAATGTCCAATAAAAAATACAACCAAACGATAGTAATCATTACTCATGATTTAGAAATTGCAAGTAGTGCCGACCGAATTATTACCATTGACGATGGAAAAATCATAAAGGATGAAAGAAACGCATGAACGTATTAAAAAAATTAACCAAAAGAAATTTGGCATTAAATAAAAAAAGAACCATCGTTACAATTATTGGTATTATTTTATCCACTGCTTTAATTGTTTGTGTCTCAGGAATGGTTACGAGTTTTCAGCAAACACTCATAAATGACACAATTAAAGAAGATGGTTACTATCATGTAGAAATAAAAGATATGAAAAAAGAAGATCTTTTAGCCTTAGAAAACAATCGAGACATTGAAGACTTTTACTTTAGTAATGAAGTAGGATATGCGACATTTCCCTCTAACAATGTATTTAAACCTTATCTTTATATCACTGCTTACAATGAAAAAGCTATAAAAAACTTGGGAATACAACTAAAAGAAGGAAGATTACCTGAAAACAAAAATGAAATTGTTATTCCAAATCATGCTATTGATAACGGAGAATTGAAAGGAAAAATCGGCGATACCATTACTTTACAAGTGGGGAGTCGAACCTTAACAGAAGACGGAAAAGTAGTTACCTTAAATCAAAACAACCCACTAATAACAGAAGAAATAGAAAAAGAAAATGGCGATGTCTATGAAAAAGCAATTGAAACATTTACACCGAAAGAAGTAGTAACCTATACGATTGTCGGAATAATAGAAAGACCTGGCTATGGAGTAGAAGGATATGCAGCTCCAGGATACACATGTATTACTTACACCGACGAAATGCATGAAAAAGGAAATGCTTTTATTCTTTTTAAAAATGCCAAGGGTTACAAAGGAAAAACCCAAAATATAACTAGAGATACCTACGATTATGATTTTAATTCTGGCTACTTACGTTGGTTAGGAGTCACCGATAGTGAAACCATGGGTGCATTATATTTAGTCGCAGGAGTCGTCATAGGAATTATTATTTTATCCAGTGTCTTTGTCATTAAAAACAGTTTTGCCATCTCCATCACTGAGAAATACAAAATGTTTGGGATGCTAAGAAGTGTTGGGGCTACAAGTAAACAAATTAAGAAAAATGTTTTGTATGAAGGGTTTGTTTTAGGACTTATTGCTATTCCAATTGGAATACTTTGTGGAGTCATTGCTATCATCATTTTAGTTTTCTTAATCAATTTCATATTAGGAGATTTCCTAGCAGACATAAAATTTGTTTATAGTATTCCATTACTACCAATTCTTCTTTCTATTTTCCTAGCAAGTGTTACGATTTACTTATCTACTATATTTATTGCTAGAAAAGCAGGAAAAATTTCTGCAATTGACGCCATTCGAAGCAACAACGATATTAAAATAAAAAGTAAAAAACTACGTACTCCTTTTGGGGTGAAAAAGATATTTAAAACTGGTGGAGTCATTGCATATAAAAACTTGAAAAGAAACAAGAAAAAATATCGTACTACCGTGATTTCGATTGTTGTCAGTGTATTCGTCTTTATCTCTCTATCCTCATTCATTGACTTTGGTTTCAAAATGTCAGGAATGTATTATACCGATATGGACTACAATATGTATGTTTATTCTATTGGAGATATTTATTCCGTAGGTTACGATAACTTAAAAGAAATTGCAAATCTAGATTTAATTGAGCGTTATAGTATGATAAGAAGTGATGGCTTACTTGTGAAAGAAGATATTTATTCGGATTATGGTAAAAAAATACTAAGCCTTTATGGAATGGATGCGAAAGAAATTCTAGATGCAAGTAGTGAGGAAAGAACCATGAGAGTGATAGCCTTAGGAAGTCAAGAATACCAGAGATATTTGAAAAAAATAGGTGTCAAAGAAAACACAAATGTGGGAATTCTACTCGACGAATTTAAAGAAACCATCAATAAGAAAAATTATGTAGGAAATCTATATAATCTAAAAAATCATGATACGTTTAAAGGAACGACTATGGGAAAAAAAGAAAACTTCGAAATCGAAATCATTCGTAGTGAAGAAAGACCGATGGGGCTAGAACGCAGTTATTCTTTCGGCGGGTATTTAATTGTAAGCGATGAAATCTTTGATACAATGTTCGAAGATACGCATGCCACTATGTATGTATATGCCAAAGATACAAAAAAATTAGAAACCCAAATAGATACTTTGAAAAAAGAAAAAGAAAATTTAAAAAATGTAAATGTCGTCAATTTAGAAGAAGAAATTAAACAGCAAAATGCCATGGTACTTATTGTTTCCATCTTCTTATATGGTTTTATCACAGTCATTAGTTTAATTGGTATTACCAATATCTTTAATACCATTACGACCAATATGAATTTACGAAGCAAGGAATTTGCTATGTTAAAAAGTATTGGAATGACAAAAAGAGAATTCAATCGCATGATTCGTTTAGAAAGTATTTTCTATGGATTAAAATCTTTACTGATTGGTATTCCTCTAGGACTTATTGGGTCTTATCTTATATACAAGGCATTTAATAGTGGATTAGAATTTGCTTATACTTTTCCAATCAAATCTCTTATTATTGCAGTACTTTTTGTAAGCATCATCATTGGTATTATTATGAAATATTCTTTAACAAAAATTAATAAACAAAATATTATTGAAACGATAAGAAATGATAATATATAGGAAGACTTATGTTTTCCTTTTTGTGTTATACTAGAAAAGGAGGAAGAACTATGCGAATAGGAATAGACATTGATGGTACTTTGACTGATATTAAAGCAGAATTAGATTTGGCAGCAAAATTATATGCACAAAAATTAGGCAAAGAAATTTCTTTTCTCTCCAAAAAAAGAAAAAAGAATTCTACAAAAAATATTTATCAAGAACTATTTAATTTTTCTGAAGAAGAATTAAAATATTTTTTAGGACCTATTCAAGAAAAAATAACCAACGTAGCTAAGCCAAGAGTTTTTTGCGTAGAAAATATAAATAAACTTTATGCACAAGGACATTATATATGTATAATTACAGCTAGAGATAGTAGGTATCATAAAAATCCATATTTACAAAGTAAATTTTGGTTAGATAAATATAATATAAATTATCATAAAATAATTGTGAATGCCAGAGATAAAGCCAAAATTTGCCTTGAAGAAAAAATAGATTTGCTGATTGATGATAATAAAAATAATTGCTTACAAATGTGTAATATGGAAAAAAAAGCAATCTGTATTGGAGAAAAAATGAATTTAAATAATAAAGTAAAAGAATTGGAAAATTGGAACCAAATATATGATTGGATAAAAAAGGAGAACCTATGAAAACCATACTTTTAGTAGAAGACAATGAAACGATACGTAAAGGACTTGAT
>CAMUBM010000099.1 GCA_947087145.1 uncultured Mycoplasmatota bacterium | reverse complement strand
ACAAAACTTGCGGATGGTATGGTTCTTATTCATATTATTGGTGGAGAAGAAATGCTTTGGAGCGAGAAGTTTGCTTGTGTGAAATGTAATTATTCCTTGCCAGATTTGGAGCCTCGTATGTTTTCTTTCAATGCTCCTTTTGGTGCTTGTCCAGAATGTAAGGGTTTAGGATTTAAAACTGCGATTTCAGAAGAACTATTAATCCCTGATACGAGTCTATCTATTAACGAAGGTGCTATTGCTACCATGTCAGATGATGCCAATATCTTTTATACCGACGTGAAAACAGCATGTGATTTTTATAAAATTGATATGAATAAGCCTTGGAAGAAACTAACAAAGAAAGAGAAAGAAATCGTTTTGTTTGGAAGTTTAGAGGAACTTGATTTTGAATATACTTCTAAAAATGGGAATAAACGTTTTGCTAGACGTTTTTATGAAGGAGTTATTACTAATTTAGAAAGGCGATATTTGGAAACCAGTTCGACTTGGATAAGAGAATGGCTAGATAATTATATGATGGAAATCGAGTGTCCCATGTGTCATGGAGCAAGACTTAAGGAAAGTGTTTTACATGTTTTTGTGGGGAAGAAAAATATTTTTGAAATGACGCAGATGAGTATTGGAAAACTTTTGGATTTTATAAATAATATGAAATTAAATAAGGAACAAATGGAGATTAGTCGTTTGATTGTGAAAGAAATTTTGAGTCGTTTGGAATTTTTAAAAAACGTAGGTCTTGATTATATTACTTTGGATCGTATGGCAGGAACTTTATCCGGTGGAGAGTTACAACGTATTCGTTTGGCTACTCAAATCGGTAGTAAACTTTCTGGAGTTCTTTATGTTTTGGATGAGCCAAGTATTGGGTTGCATCAAAGAGATAATGATAAACTGATTACTTCTTTAAAAGAGATGGTTGCTTTGGGAAATACACTAGTAGTTGTAGAACATGATACGGATACGATGCTTGCTAGTGATTATTTGGTAGATGTTGGTCCTGGTGCAGGACGTGAAGGCGGCGAAATTGTTGCTTGTGGAACGCCAGAAGAGGTTATAAAAAACGAAAGTTCTTTAACTGGACGATATTTGTCTGGAAAAGAAAAGATAGAAGTACCAGAAAAACGTAGAAAAGGAAATGGGAAATTTTTAGAAATTCTAGGGGCAGAAGAGCACAATTTAAAAAATATTGATGTGAAAATTCCTTTGGGAAAATTTGTTTGTGTGACAGGTGTGTCTGGTTCAGGAAAAAGTTCTTTGGTGAATGAGATTTTACATAAAGCAGTATTTAAAAATTTGTATCCGAAGTCGAAAGTAATTCCTGGAAAGTATAAAAAAATAAAAGGATTAAATCAAATTGATAAGGTTGTACAAATTTCGCAAGACCCGATTGGAAGAACACCAAGAAGTAATCCTGCTACTTATGTAGGAGTATTCGATGACATTCGTAATTTATTTGCAGAAATGAAAGAAAGTAAAATGCGTGGGTTTGATAAGTCAAGGTTTTCGTTTAATGTGAAGGGCGGAAGATGTGAGGCATGTTATGGTGATGGTGTTAAAAAAATAGAGATGCATTTTTTGCCGGATGTATATGTTCCTTGTGATGTTTGTAAAGGAACGAGGTATAATCGGGATACTTTGAATATAAAATTTAAAGAGAAAAACATTGCAGAAGTTTTAAAAATGCGGGTGGAAGAAGCAGTTACATTCTTTGAAAATGTTCCAAAGATTAAAACAAAATTAGATATTATGATGGATGTAGGTTTGTCTTATGTGGAACTTGGACAAGGTGCACCAACACTTTCTGGTGGAGAAGCAGGTAGAGTAAAACTTGCTAAAGAATTGCAAAAAAAACCTACTGGAAAAAGTTTGTTCATTTTGGATGAGCCAACAACTGGACTTCATTCAGCGGATATTAAGAAATTAATTGTGATATTAAATCGAATCGTTGATAATGGAGATACAGTTGTCGTGATTGAACACAATTTGGATGTAGTAAAAGTGGCTGATTATATTATTGATTTAGGACCTGAAGGGGGAGACAAGGGGGGAACGATTGTAACGTGTGGAACTCCAGAGGAAGTGTGTAAGTGTAGGGCGTCTTATACAGGAGAATATTTGAAGAAATATTTAGATTAAAATGTCAAAAAACGGACAAGTTGTATAAAAATAAGTATTAAAAAAAGTATAAAATGTACGAAAATGTTATAATTAAAGAAGGATGGTGGCTTGTATGAATAATCCCGTAATGATTTCTTTATTTGGTTTAGAAATTCGATGGTATTCGTTTTTGTTATTCTTAGCAATTGCTTTAGGGACGTTTTTATTAATGAAGGAAAGTAGAAAGTACAATTACCCCAAAGACTTTGTATTTAATTTGTTATTTTGGACAGTTATTTTTGCTTTTATTGGAGCCCGTGTTTATTATGTTATTTTTAATTATAAGTTTTATTTGAATGACCCTATTAGTATTTTAAAAGTATGGGAAGGTGGTCTTGCTATACATGGAGGACTCCTTGGTGGTTTTTTAACTTTGGTTTTGTATTGTCGTAAATATAATACGCGTATTTTTAAAATGACAGATATGGTGAGTGTTCCTCTTTTATTAGGCCAAGCGATTGGAAGATGGGGAAATTTCTTTAATAGTGAAGCCCATGGTGGGGCCACTACTTTGCTTGCTTTACAAAATAAACATATTCCAGATTTTATTATTAATGGCATGTATATTAATGGTGTGTATTATGAGCCAACTTTCTTTTATGAGTCTATATGGTGTCTTCTGGGAGTTCTTGTTTTGCTCATTGTAAGAAAATATAAATATTTGAAAGTTGGACAGTTAACTTGTATTTATCTTATGTGGTATAGTTTTGGAAGATTTTTCATAGAATCGTTACGAACAGACTCTTTAATGCTTGGAGGGTTTAAAGTAGCTCAGCTTGTTTCCATTGTCTTGTTTCTTCTGGGTCTTCTTGCCTTTATGATTTTGAGTCGTAAAGGCAAATTTGAAGATTTGTATACAGAAGCCAATGGTAGTGATATATCATTTTAAGGAGAGAATATGAAATACGATTTAATTATTGTGGGAATGGGAATTTCAGGTATTAGTGCTGCAATTTATGCCAAGAATAGCGGTTTAAATGTTTTGTTATTAGAACGTGATACTCCAGGAGGGTTATTAAATAAAATCAATATAATAAATAATTATCCTGGGTATACAGAAGTAAGTGGGCCTGACTTGTCTTTTTCTTTGTTTCAAAGTGTTTTGCAACTAAAAATTCCTTATAAAAAAGCAGAAGTTGTGGATATTGAGGTTAAAGATGGTGTAAAACTTATTAAAACGGATGCAGGAGAATTTGAAAGTTCTTTTGTGTTATTAGCGACTGGTCGCAGTTCTAAAACATTGGGTTTAAAAAATGAAGACAAATTTTATGGAAAAGGAATTAGTACATGTGCTCTTTGTGATGGAAATTTGTACGAAGGTAAAGATATTTGCGTTGTCGGAGGAGGCAATAGTGCTTTAGAGGAAGCTCTTTATTTATCGAATATTGTTCGTAAAGTGTATTTGGTTCATCGAAGAGATGCTTTTCGTGGAGAGCAAACATTTATTGAAAAAATCAAAGAAAAGGAAAATATAGAGATTTTGTACAATTCTCAAGTAACGGATATTATAGAGAAAGAAGAAAAGATAGTGGGAGTCCTATTGAATGGGAAAGAAAAACTAGAAGTTTCTGCTTTGTTTTTGTATATCGGTTTTACTCCTGGTTGTGTTTTTGTTAAAAACTTAGGTATTACGGATAGCGCTGGATATATAGAAGTGCAATCTAATTATGAGACAAAAGTAACTGGTATTTATGCTGTTGGAGATTGTATCAAAAAAGAGGTGTATCAATTAATTACTGCTGCGAATGATGGCGTTATGGCGGCGTTAGATATTATTAAAAGGATAGAAAAAGA
>CAMUBM010000098.1 GCA_947087145.1 uncultured Mycoplasmatota bacterium | reverse complement strand
TTTGCGAGGCTTCGAGGAAACTTAACACGAAAGGGTTCTTATAAATTAAATAATTATTTAGTACCCGTCATCTTAAAACATAAAATTAAATTTTTAGTATACAACTTGTATGAACTAACAGGCATTGATGAGGCAGGGTACGATGCTTTAATCAATACAAAATGTGCAATACGAGCAAATAAAGGAAAAATTTATTTGTGTGAAGTACCTGATGGTTGTAAAACGGAAATAAAAAAACTACGAATTAAACAAACTGCGAGTGAGTTGTCCGCTTTAGATTTAATTCAAGTCTAAGGAGAGAAAAAACATGACTGACTATGATATTGTCCAAGCAAATGCGGGTCTTATATATAAAATTATGAATGAGCGTTTTTATGGAGTAGAGCGGGAAGATTTATTTCAAGCAGGAGCAGTTGGTGTTTTAAAAGCATATAAAAATTATAAAAAAAATGGAATGACTAAGTTTTCTACTTATGCTTATTTGTCTATTTTTGGAGAAATGTATCAGTTTGCTACGCAAAAACAAATTAAAGTAAGCAAAGATTATTTACGTTTATCTCGTTCTTTTGAAAGTTATCGTTATTCTTTAGCTCAAAAAAGGGGATATATTCCTAATAATGAAGAGTTAGCGAAAGAACTTGGAGTAGATGTAAGAACCATTGAAGAAGCGATACTTGCATCTACCATTACCATTGGAAGTTTAGATAAAGGAACAGAGGATGATCGAAGTATTTATGAAACCATTCCATCTGAAGAAAAAGTTTCTTGGGATGACAAACTCGCATTGTATGAAGGATTAGAAATGTTAAGTGATGTAGAGAGAAAAATTATTGAAAGTAGATATTTTGAAGATATGACTCAAAGTGAAGTAGCAAGAAAACTTAACTTAAACCAAGTGATGGTTTCAAGGTATGAAAAGAAAAGTTTAGATAAAATGCAAGCCTTTATGAGTTAGAAATAAGTAAAGGTTTGTTTTTTTATTATGTTTAAGTAAAATTAGGAAGAATAAACTTAATAAAACTTACTCAAAATGTACGAAATAGATGTTGTAATTTTCCTTTGTTAGAAATAAAATGTAAGGAATATGATTTAGAAAAGGTTGCCATTTAGTACAAAATTTACTATAATACAGAAAAGCGATGAAAAAAGAGTAGTAATAAATATTTATTTTTTAGAGAGTTCATGGGTGGTGGAAATGAACAAATAAAGTTTATGAACTTGCTTTTGGAGCAATTAGGGTAATCTCCTATATAAGATTATAAAGCTAGTGTATACTAGGAATTAAGGTGGTACCACGACATTTTCGTCCTTAGGAAGTGTCGTGTTTTTATTTTAGAAAGGAGATTCCTATGGATTTAAATAGCCCTATATTTTTGATTTACTTTTTTGTGGTGTTGTTCCTCTTGGTTTTTGTTGCTATTTATGTACATAATTTGCGGAAAGTGAAGAAGAAAAAGCAGGATACGATTGGAGAGTTAAATTATGTTGTCAAGAAGTTTAAACTGGACAAAAAGAGAATTAATTATAAAAAGGAAATTCGGGTGGTTGCCTTATTGGATAGTTTGATTATTGCTAGTGTAGGGACGTTTGTAACGAGTTTAGAGATTGCGATATTTTTGCAACTGGGACTTGGTTTTATTCTGATGTTAGCGCTTATTTATGCTTTGTTTGAAATCTATGGAAGACATTTAGTGAATAAATTAAGGAGAGATGATGAATGAATTTTAAAGAAATAGAAAAGAAATGGCAAAAGTTTTGGAAAGAAAAGAAAACGTTTGAAGTGAAAAATGGTGGGAAAGACCCTTATTATATATTGGTAGAGTTTCCTTATCCTTCTGGAAGTGGGTTACATGTTGGTCATGTAAGAAGTTATACGGCGAATGATGCGATGGCAAGAATGATGCGGATGCAAGGAAAGAATGTTTTGTTTCCGATGGGTTGGGATGCTTTTGGGGCTCCTGCGGAACAATATGCTATAAAAAATCATATTCATCCCAAGGAAGCAGTTAGAGAAAATATTAAAACGTTTAAAGGACAAATGGAGTCTCTTGGTTTTTCTTTTGATTGGTCAAGAGAGTTTTCGACAACAGATCCTGAATATTATAAATGGACACAATGGCAGTTCTTACAATTTTATAAACATGGAATGGCTTATAAGGATACGATACCTGTCAATTGGTGTCCTAAGTGCATGAGTGTTTTATCCAATGAAGATGCAGCTGGTGGGGTTTGTGAGCGATGTGGTTCTCGTGTAGAGCAAAAAGAAAAGTCACAATGGATGCTTCGAATGAGCGATTATGCAGAGAGTTTGCTAAGTGGTTTAGAGAATACTAATTTTGCTGAGAAAGTGAAATTAGGTCAAATCAATTGGATTGGAAAGTCAACGGGTGTAGAAGTCGATGTCGATATCGTTGGTGGAGGAAAATTTTCTATATTTACCACTTGTATTGAAACGATTTATGGAATTACCTTCTTTGTGTTGGCACCAGATGGAAAGTTAATTGGGGAGTTAATGTCTCGAGTTGAAAATAAAGAAGAAGTTCTTGCTTATATTGAAGAAACGAAGAAAAAATCGAATATGGATCGGACAGAACTTAACAAAGGAAAAAGTGGTTGTTTGGTTAAGGGTGTCGAAGCCATTCATCCGATTACAAAAGAGAATGTTCCTATTTTCTTAGGAGATTTTGTTTTAGGAGATTATGGAACGGGTGCTGTTATGGCGGTGCCTGCCCATGATGCAAGAGATTATGAATATGCAAAAGTCCATGATTTACCGATTGTAGAAGTTATTTCTGGCGGAGATATTTCTGCATCTGCTTTTGAAAAACAAGATTATTTAGGTAAAGGTTGTAAACTTGTTCATTCAGAGGAATTTGATGGAATGACTGTAGAAGAAGCAAAAATTGCGATTACAGAAAAGTTAGTCAAAGAGGGAACTGCAAGAGAAGTTAGCAATTATAAAATGCGGGATTGGATATTTTCAAGACAAAGGTTTTGGGGAGAACCTATTCCTATGGTAGATTGTCCAAAATGTGGTTGGGTGCCACTAAATGAGAGTGATTTACCATTACTCTTACCTGACGTTGCAGAATATGAACCGACAGAAACAGGAGAAAGTCCACTTGCTAAAATAGAAGATTGGGTGAACACGACTTGTCCTTGCTGTGGTGGCCCTGCAAAACGGGAGACAGATACTATGCCAAACTGGGCTGGTTCTAGTTGGTATTTCCTAAGGTTTATGGATTCGCACAACGAAAGAGAATTTGCTTCTATGGATGCCATGAAGTATTGGGGTCGTGTCGATTGGTACAATGGTGGAATGGAACATACAGCAAGACATTTGTTGTACGCAAGGTTCTGGGTACAATTCTTACATAATATAGGATTGGTTCCAAGTAGTGAAATGATATGGACACGTGTTAGTCATGGAATGGTTTTGGGTTCTAACAATGAGAAAATGAGTAAGAGTAAAGGGAATGTTATTAACCCTGATGATATTGTGAAAGAATACGGAGCGGATACGTTACGGGTTTACGAAATGTTTATGGGAGATTATGAACATGATGCTCCTTGGAGTACGGATAGTTTACGTGGATGTAAACGTTTCTTGGATAAAGTCATTCGTTTGAAAGAAAAAATTGGTGAGGGAGAAGGTTACCAAAAACAAAATGAGTCTTTGATACACAAGAGTATTAAGAAAGTGAGTGAAGACTTAACACATATGTCGTATAACACTGCTGTTTCTACGTTAATGATTTTGGCTAACAAGTACGAAGATTGTGAGTATATTACAAAAGATGAATATCAGGTTTTGTTAACTCTTTTAAACCCAATTGCACCACATATTACTGAAGAGTTAAATGAAAGTATTGATTATGCTCCTCTTTGTGAATCTTCTTGGCCAGAGTATGACGAAGCAAAAACCATTGATGAAGAAAAGTCCATTGCTGTCCAAGTAAATGGACGCGTTCGTAGTACGATTTTAATTTCTATTAACGATGCAGAGGAAAAAGTAAAAGAAAAAGCGTT